>NZ_PIGD01000020.1:0-88121 GCF_003050085.1 Vibrio sp. 10N.286.48.B8
GAAAGGCCGCTGAGCAGGGTTATGCGAGAGCTCAAACCAATTTAGGATGGATGTACGAAAAAGGCCAAGGTGTTTCTCAAGATGATAAAGAGGCGGTGTCTTTGTATAGAAAGGCCGCCGAGCAAGGGCATGTGCTAGCTCAAAACAATCTAGGTGTTATGTACGCAGAAGGCAGAGGTGTCTCTCAAGATGACAAAGAAGCGGTGTCATGGTTCAGAAAAGCCATTCAGCAGGGTTCTGTTGATGCTGAAAACAATTTAGGCGTTATGTACAGAGAAGGCCGAGGTGTCTCTCAAGATGACAAAGAGGCGGTGTCTTGGTATCGAAAGGCCGCAGAGCGAGGACACGCGCTAGCTCAAAACAATCTAGGCACCATGTACGCAGAAGGCCGAGGTGTTTCTCAAAATTATGAAGAAGCGGTGTCTTGGTATAGAAAAGCTATTGAGCAGGGTGCTATGGATGCTCAATATAATCTTGGAGTATCTTACGAGCGAGGTGTGGGTGTAATTCAAGATTATGAAGAAGCGGTGTTGTGGTTTAGAAAGGCCGCTGAGCAAGGACATACGCTAGCTCAAAATAATCTAGGTGTTATGTACGCAGAGGCTCAAACTAACTTAGGGTGGATGTACGACGAAGGCAGAGGTGTTTCCCAAGATGATAAAGAAGCGGTGTCTTGGTATAGAAAAGCTATTGAGCAGGGTGCTATGGATGCTCAATATAATCTTGGAGTATCTTACGAGCGAGGTGTGGGTGTAATTCAAGATTATGAAGAAGCGGTGTTGTGGTTTAGAAAGGCCGCTGAGCAAGGACATACGCTAGCTCAAAATAATCTAGGTGTTATGTACGCAGAGGGCAGAGGTGCCTCTCAAGATGATAAAGAAGCGGTGTCTTGGTATAGAAAAGCCATTGAACTAGGACTTGCGCTAGCTCAAAACAATCTAGGCGTTATGTACGAAGAAGGCCGAGGTGTTTCTCAGGACTATAAAGAAGCTGTGTCTTGGTATAGGAAGGCCGTCGAGCAAGGACATGCGGTAGCTCAAAACAATCTAGGCGTTATGTACGGAGAAGGCCGAGGTGTTTCCCGAGATGATAAAGAAGCGGTGTTTTGGTATAAAAAGGCAGCTGAGCAGGGTGTTGGAGATGCTCAACATAACCTTGGAATGTCTTACGAACAAGGTGCGGGTGTTACTCACGACGATAAAGAAGCGGTGTATTGGTATAGAAAGGCCGCTGAGCAGGGGCATGCGAGAGCTCAAAACAATTTAGGATGGATGTACGACAAAGGCATCGGTGTTTCTCAAGATGACAAAGAGGCGGTGTCTTGGTACGGAAAGGCCGCTAAGCAAGGACTTGCGTCAGCTCAAAACAATCTAGGTGTTATGTACGCAGAAGGTCGAGGTGTTTCTCAAGATGATAAAGGGGCGGTGTCTTGGTATCGAAAGGCCATGGAGCAGGGTGATGTAGATGCTCAAAACAATCTAGGTGTTATGTACGCAAAGGGCACCGGTGTTTCTCGAGATGAAAAAAAAGCGGTGTCTTTGTACACAAAGGCAGCTCAGCAAGGACTTGCGACAGCTCAATACAATCTTGGATCAATGTACGCAGAAGGTAAAGGTGTGGCTAAAAACGATAAAACATCTTACATGTGGTTAAAATTAGCTCAATATAATGGCAAGGAAGGGATGCAAAACGACTTCGATATAATGACTAAAAGAATGACATTAATCGATGTCAATGAGGCGAAAAAAAGAGCTAAAATATGTTTGGAATCTGATTACATTCGATGTAATTAAATACAACCTTCATGCAACGTCAATAGTTGATTGAACTTAACTGCACTTAATCTGCACCGAGATTTAGACATATGACAGGCTCCCGATAGGGAGCCGTTTTTACACTACAAAGTCAATTCGAAGGGTGAATTTCTACTAGCTTCCCCGCTAAAGGCTTTTTACTCAATAATAGTGGTTTGAGCGGAACCGCATTTAGTCGGCATCTAAACCAACCTTTTATTAGTGCGATTTTACGCATCTCGCTCGCTCTCCAATACTCACTTTTTCATACCTTTAGTTATCCACGAATTGCTAATTTAGAGTAAGTCCTGAGACACTTTTGTCCAACAATGAGCAGGGCTACCCTTCCTCACACCCCAACACCGCCACAAACGCATCCAAATACTGTTCGATAGTCAAATCTGAAGAAACTGGCGGTAGTTCTACGGTAATACACGGTAGGTTTCTTTCTTGGCACCATGTGCCGAATGAGCCTGGGGTTTCGTAATCGACGTCTTCGACGAGTGGTAGGTTGAACTGTTTGCCTAGCCAAATGGCGAGTTCTGATTGAGTTGGGTCATCGACCATGGCGAGTGGTTCGTGGAAAGAGATGACGAACTTGGGTTGGCGCTGCTCAATGAGGTTAATGAGCGACTGCACTTCCGGTTCAAGCTGATCGGCTTGTCCCGTTTTAACTTTTACATCTCTGACTGGGGTGTGAGAGCTCCAGCGATAGACGGTGCCATTTTCTGTCCAGTTTTGAGTTGGAAAGGCGCGGTTCAAATCGACTTGGTTTGCGTTGGCACGAGTACCCAATTGATTGCCATCTGGGTTCATCGACAAAATCACATCGTGTAGCAAGTTGGCAGCAGGTAAGCTTCTTAGCGCGCAAGATAAACCCGCGATAGACGCGGTTTCATCGCCGTGTGTGCCTGCTATGATTAGCCCGCGAGATTCGCTTTCTACTTGCGCGGGGAAATAGAGCAAGGGTGCGCCCAATACCGACTTTCCATATGGCAGCGGCTTTATTGAAAATGCAGCTCTTTCCGTTCTTGGAATTAAACTCACCTTTATCTCCTGATTGATCAAGTACTATCAAGTATTAACGATTACAAAAACTACTTAGATAAACGAAAGCATTAAAACTCGTCAACAGTCGCATTGTTAATTTTATTACTTGCTTCAAAGATAGGCTAGGAGAGCAAAAACATATGGATTTTAAGAAACACTCAACGGCGTTACTCATTTCATCTCTATTGACCCCTTTTATCTCAGTGACTGCCGTTGCTGATACATTGCCAGCGGGAACTTCTCTGGCGAAAGAACAACACTTAGTTCGTGCTAACGATGCAGAAGCTGCGACGCTTGACCCTGCAAAAGCAGAAGGCTTGCCGGAAATGCACATACTACGCGATCTGTTTGAAGGATTAGTGATCCAAGATCGCGATGGCAATATCACCCCAGGAGTTGCGGAATCTTGGGAAACCGAAGACAACAAGACGTTTGTATTCCACCTACGTAAAGACGCTCAATGGTCGAATGGCGATCCGGTGACAGCCGATGATTTTGTGTATGCGATAAGACGTGCGGTCGACCCTAAAACCGCATCGCCAAACGTGTGGTATCTCAAGCTCACCAAAATCAACAACATCGCTGACGTGGCAGAAGGTAAGAAGCCCGTTGAAGAGTTAGGTATCTCTGCAGTCGATAAACACACGGTGAAGTTCGAACTCGATAGTAAAGTGCCTTACTTTGTGGCGATGACGGGCCACACATCCATGATGCCCGTTCATAAGGCAACGCTAGAAAACAGCGACAAGCCGTGGAGTGACCCTAAGCAGTTTGTCGGTAATGGCGCGTTTGTTTTGGATGAATGGGTGGTTAACGAACGCATTGAACTGAAGAAGAACCCGAAATACTGGGACAGTTCAGATACGCACTTAACCGAAGTGACTTATATTCCGTTTGAGAATCAGAATGCCTCGATTAACCGTTATGCGGTGGGCGAAGTTGATATCACTTCTGACGTACCAACACACATGGCGCAGCAGCTCAAAACCAAATACCAAGATGCATTTACTGCGGTACCTTTGCTGTGTACCTACTACTACGCGTTCAATACTACACGTCCTCCATTCGATGATGCGCGAGTACGTAAAGCCGTGTCGTATTCTATGATGCGTGATGTTATCACCAATGGCGTCACTCAGGTGGGTAACCTGCCGGCTTATACCTTTGCTCATGAATATACAGCAGGGTTTGATGCGACTCAGCCTGAATACAGTACTTGGACTCAAAAGGAGCGCGACCAAAAAGCTAAAGAGCTACTCAAAGAAGCGGGCTACGATGCGTCTAATCCGTTGGATTTCAAATTACTGTACAACACCAGTGAGTCGAACAAGTCGATTGCAGTGGCGATTGCATCAATGCTGAAAGGTAATTTGGGTGCTCAAGTCGAGCTTGAAAACCAAGAGTGGAAGTCTTACTTGGTGTCACGTCGCCAAGGTGATTTTGATGTGATGCGCGCTTCTTGGTGTGGTGACTACAATGAAGCATCGACTTTCTTGAGCTTATTGCGCTCTGAGTCTTCAGGTAACTTTGCGCGTTACAACAATGACAAGTACGACGCTGCAATGGACAGCGCACTGTCAGCAACCAACGAGCAAGATCGCCAAGGCTTCTATGATCAAGCGGAGCAGTTACTGGCTGAAGACATGCCTATCGCACCCATCTATTACTATATGCAAGCTCGCCTAGTGCGACCGAGTGTTGGTGGCTTTGCGAAAAACAATGTAGAAGGACGTATCTATTCTAAGGATCTTTACATCAAGGAATAGGTGGGCCAAATGCGAGTTCAGACATATCAGGACTAAAATATGATAGAGCTAGGAAATAGCGCATAAAGGTCAAAAACAGAAGAAAAGGGACGTTGAACATAAATATATGATTAACGTCCCTTTATTATATCTCTATTTTAGATAATGCTACTTATAGGGAGTTTTAGCTGCCTATAAATGAACGTTGAAGCTCGAAATTGATACTAACCATTATTATTTGTGAATTAGTTAAGTATAGCTATCATAATGCTATTGATATTTATAATATTTGAGATTTTTTTAAAAAAGTGATTATCTATTTATTGAGTTCTAAATATCTATTTTTATATTTTGTCTATTTGTATTTAAGTTGATGTCGATCAATTGAAATAAACTCATTCATTCCTACGCTTAATTATATAAATAGAGCAATAGGATTTAGGAGGGTAATAATGAAGTACTCAATGATGACGCTATTAGCCGTGGTTGTACTTACGATCATTCCAGCCAGTGCTGTTCACGCAAAAGATAAGATACTAGAGAGCAGTAAGCTTGCCTCAAATATAGTTATCGATGGCAACGTTGATGCCGTTTGGGAGCAAGCTAAACCACTGACACAGAAGGTGAACAAATTACCGTATAAACCAAATAATGGCTATGAAGGCATTAAAAAAACCAGTGTGGAAATGAAGTCGATGTATGACAATGAATACATTTACTTCTTGTTTACTTATGCCGACCCGACCAAAAGTATTGACCGCTTTCCTTGGGTTAAACAAGAGGATGGGTCATGGAAGCAGTTGAAAAATAAAGATGATACTGGGCACGACAATACTTACTACGAAGATAAATTTGCGGTTTATTGGGACATCAATGCTGAAGGCTTTTCTGAGAAAGGGTGTAATGCTGCATGTCACAGAGCTAAAAAGGGTAAAAATGCAGGGCGTGATGATAAGAACCCAGCACGTAAATACACCAAGCAGGAAGACGAGTTTATTGATATGTGGCACTGGAAAGGTGTGAGAACCGCGGTTCATAATCAGCTCGATGACCAATATGTTGATAGTAATACCGATCCAAAACAAAACAAAGGTTGGGGACGTAAAGGAGACAGCAAAACGGGGGGTGGCTACGTTAATAACGTAAAAGACGGTCAGCCAGCCTATGTATCAGATAACTTAACCAATGAAACATTACTTATTTTAGACTCAGAGAAGAAGCCGTTTACAACTGACTACAATAAGTTAGACCGAATTCCAGGGTTAACGGGTAAGCCATTTACCGGTTCCCGTGGTGATATCGAAGTCGGTGCTATTTGGAAAGAGGGTGTTTGGACTCTGGAAATGAAGCGTAAGCTTGTAACTACGGGTGAAAATGCAGAAACGCAAGATGTGCAATTTGACGATTTGAGCCAATTATATCCATTTGGTGTTGCGGTTTTTGATAACTCTCAAATTAATCACATATACCATCGCGGTGTGTTAAACCTTGAGTTTAAATAATTATAACACTCGTAACTAACTGAAATGATTTGTGTCGAAATAATCGGCTCAAATCATTTCTTAACAGAAGAGTACTATTATGGTCAAAACAGTTACTCAATATGTTTCTTATTTATTTGTGTTGACCACGTTGAGCATATTCTTTATGCCGCTACCACTCTGTTCTGAGTCAACAGTTCAGAATCCCGCTGTGCATAATGTAAAACCGTTTTCTAGCCAAATTACCAATGAAGCGGAAATGCAGACTTTAATAAAGGAAAATAAGCGTTGTATACGGTGCCATCAAAAAAAGCGTCTGCTTAAAAATATTAATGCCATCGCTTCTGTAGGCGCACATGCCAGTACTGAGTTTTACAACAACTGCACGGCTTGTCATGGCAGAAAAGGTTCTCATCCCAAAGATTCTGATGTGGTAAGTGTGATTCCATTCGATGATCATATCGACTTGCCAATTTTCGAGCAAAACCAAAAGTGTATCGCTTGTCATTCTCCTGAAAGCTTGAGGGTCAGTGAGTGGACTCACGATGTACATGCCACCAAATTGACATGTTCCAATTGTCATAATTTACATCGCGATTCAGACCCGATTATCGGTATCAGTAAGAAGTTCCGTATTGGGTTATGTGCAACCTGCCATGAAGCTATTCTGCGTGAGAAAGAGCTTAAGTCGCATCGGTAAGAAGGAGCCAGTTTTATGAGTACGACTAGATATTTAATTAGTGTGTTACTTGCTGGAGTATGCGCACTGGTGGTCGCTGAAGATTTACCTAATCCAGATGAGCATAACCTTGCGAATATTCACCTAAAGGATGAAACATGTGCGGGTCAGTGCCATCTAGACGAAGAGCCTTCTGACGATCTTGAGTTTGAATATAACAGCTGCGTGGAGTGTCATGATGATTTTGGTCACCTCGAAGGGCGCCAGCATAATTTAAAGCACAAAGAGAGCGAAGAGATGGAGTGCGTCGAGTGTCATCTTCCCCATGAAGAATTTGATCCTAAGGACACTTGTACCGACTGTCATGATGAAGAAGACGAAGAATTATCAGACTTTTATTCAGTTAGGCTAGAGCGCTATTTAAATACGTTTAGCCTTGATTTCTAGAAACTCATTATATTAAAAAGTAGAGCCGGGCACACTTACTTTAGATGTGATGGGTTTACTCTCTTCAACGTCTTTAAGCGGTGCTGCTTCGCGAATATCGGCACCTACTAGAGCTGCGTTATTGCAAAGATCAATAGATAAGTCTGATGCGAACTCGGCTCTAAGACATAGCGAAGCTAAGACATCACGCATAACAATTAGAAATAGAGAAAAGGGACGTTGATCATAAATATCGGATCAACGTCCCTTCGTCATTAATCTGTAACGGTAAGCACAAAAAACTGAAACCTGACTGAAGTATTTTTCACTTTTATTTCAATCAGGTGAAGCCATGTTACCCCCTCTACGTGCCCTTGTTGCGTTCGAAGCTGTTGCCCGCCTCGGTTCTATTGGCGCTGCTGCGCGAGAGCTTTGTGTTACGCAAGCTGCGGTGAGTCAGCAGCTTAAAAGTTTAGAAATCTTTCTCGATACCACACTGTTTGAACGCAGCTCCAAAGGCGTAAAGTTGACGTCGGCTGCCCAACATTATCAACCGATTGTTGCGGGCTCATTGGCTCATCTGAAACTACAGACTCAAATCCTGTTTGGGGAAAAAGAAACCGACGTTTTGAGCCTGCGCGTTAATCACACCTTTTGCCATAACTGGCTGCTACCTCGCCTGCCATCTTTTTATCAAAAATACCCTTTTATCAGGCTCGATATTCAGCTGGTGGATTGGCCATCAACCAACCCTTGTCAGAATGTCGATATCGAGCTGACCAACGGCAAAGTCGAAAGCGAAGACACCCATTGTGAGCGACTGTTTCAAGAACACTGGCAGTTAGTGTGTAGCCCTCAATTCAAATCCGATCATCAAGAATTACTCAGCAAGCATGACTTTGCTGCTCTGCCGACGGTTCAGGTGAAAGGCTACCGAGAGAACTGGCTGCAATGGCTTGGGCATAACCAATTCGAGATGACCTTACCTAAGGTTCTGCTCGAAGTGAGTAACTCTCTGCATGCCTTAGAAGCGGTTAAACATGGCATTGGAATGTTGCTCGTACGCTCGCTCGCGGTGTCTGAATTGCTCAAGAAAGAAGACCTTGTGTTGGCAAACGAATCCTCGATGCCTGCCGAATCTGCCCACTATCTGATTACCAAACACAGTCGCAGCGCCAAGGTGAATTTCTTCTGCGATTGGCTCTATCACCAAATGGAAGACGGTGAACTGGAGTAAAGATTTTCTAATGGGTAGCCATAAAAAAAATGAAGGGCGCTCTTACTAACCTGTCACACAAACCCCTTAATTTAACCGCATACAAATAAGGACGAGGTCACCATGAGTGCTTTCTCAGAACCAATGAAAAACCGCTTAAAGGTACTGCTATTTACCGCACCGTTGTTGGTGCCACTGTTTACTTTTTGGCTCGTACCATTTGGTTATTCGATTTACATCAGCTTCACCGATTGGGATTACATCTCGCCAGATTATTCGTTCATCGGTTTAGAAAATTACGAGTATATGGTTGAGGACTACGAGTTCATCCAAGCGATGCTCAATACGTTTTGGTTCTCAGTCGGCGTGGTGATCCCCACCATTATTCTTGGTCTGGTGTTTGCCATGTTGCTGCACAAAAACTTTAAGGGTAGCCAGTTTTACCGTGCGGTGATCTTCTCACCTTGGATTACACCAACGGTGGCAGTTTCGATTGTGTGGTCTTGGGTATTTGAGACCAAATCGGGCTTGGCAAACCACTTATTGGAGTCTGCAGGGTTTAGCGCGATTCCATGGTTAGAGAACGGAAACACAGCCTTGATTGCGGTAATTATCGTTACGGTGTGGCAGGCGATTGGTTGGACGATGTTGTTTTACATCAGTGCGATCAACAAGATTCCAGAGTCACTGTATGAGGCTTCTTTGATCGATGGTTGCAGTAGCTTAACGCGCTTTTTGAAGATAACGCTGCCCCTGATTTCTCCAACCACATTCTTCTTAGTGGTGGTCAATATTATCACTGCAATGCAGGCGTTCGATCAGTTCCAGATCTTAACGCAGGGCGGGCCGGGTGGTGAGACTCGTACCTTGTTGTACTTATTCTACCAACAAGCATTTGAACGTTACGAAATGGGACCTGCAGCCGCGACATCGTTAGTGATATTCCTGATTACTGGATTGTTGGCACTTATTAATACCTACATCGGCAAGCGCTGGGTGTACTACTAGTCGATTTTTGAAAGGACAGAATTATGACCACGCAAGTATTGGATGCCAATCAAGTATTAAATCAGAGGGCAGCTACAACCAAAGTTAAAGCCCAAACCAAAGCGACGAAATCAGAGGTTGCGTCAAAGACAAATTCAGTGGATCGCCGTTCGTTCCTCGCACTGGCTAAGCACCTGTTCTTGGCAACCTGTGGAACCATCATGGTGTTTCCGTTCTTATGGATGCTGTCTGGCTCGCTGAAAAGCAACGATGAGATCTTTGCTAACCCGCTGGACTTGATTCCAGAACATTTCCGTTGGGAAACCTTTGTCGAAACTTTTCACAGTGCGCCGTTTGGCTTGTACATCTTCAACAGCTTTAGCGTGGCTTTGTTTACGACTCTATTGGTGATTGTGAATTCCGCGATGTTTGCATACGCGCTGACTCAGCTGAAGTTTCGTTCGAAGACAGTGCTCTATTTCATCGTGATGGGCTGTTACATGCTGCCAGGCGCAGTGACTTATATTCCGTCTTATATCACCTTGGCAAAGCTGGGTTTGTTGGATTCTCACATGGGCTTAGTCGCGTCGAACGCGGCGTCGGTTTTCGGTGTGTTCTATTTACGCCAAGTGTTTATCAAGGTGCATCCGTCGCTGATTGAAGCGGCACGAATTGATGGTGCAGGTGAGCTCAAGATCTTATGGGCAATCATCTTACCGCAATGCCGAGCAGCAGTCGCAACACTGTTCCTCATCACTTTTATTACCAATTACAACAGCTACATGTGGCCGAGTCTGGTGATTACGACTCAGGATTTAAACCTGATCGCGACTGGTATTCGTCACTACTTTATTGCCGAAGGTAACTATGGATTGAACTGGTCGCAAATCATGGCGGCGAGCACCATTGCAGTATTGCCTTTGTTAATTCTATTCGTCATTTGTCAAAAGACGATTCTTTCAGGTATCGCCGATAACGGCGTAAAAGAGTAAACGGAAATGAAACTAAAAACTCTCGCACTAGTGTGTGCTGGCGCAGCAAGCGCGTCTATGTTCTCTAGCAGTGTTCTTGCCGCAACCGAAGTTAACTTTTGGTATTCCGGTGGTACTAAGCCACAGCAAATGATGACTAAGCTCATCGAAGAGTTCAACGCGAGCCAAGATGAGTATGTGGTGAAGCCTGCATTGCAAGGTAATTACACGGAAACCTACCAGAAGCTGCAAGCTGGTTTAGCGTCGAAAACGGCACCTGAACTTGTGCTATTAGATTCAGGTCGTGCGGAAGCGATGCACGGGCGTGGTTTGAGCCGTGACTTAACGCCGTTCATGGATGAAGAGTTCAACTTCTCTGATTTCATTGGTGCGTTTAAAGACCAAGTGACCGCAGACGATGGCACCATCATCGGCTTACCTGCTTACGGCACTACTCAAGTGTTTTACTACAACAAGCAAGTATTGGCAGATAACGGCTTTACTGAGCAAGACCTAAATACATGGCAAGGCGTGGCTAAGGTCGCGGGGAAAGTTACGCAGCGTGATGAGAAAGGCAAAGTGACTTTTTACGGATGGGAGCCAATGTGGGGCCAAGACAACATGATTGACGCGGCTTTCTCTAACGGTGCGAAGATCATCAGTGATGACGGAAAAACCGTGTTAATCGACTCGGCTGAATGGGTTGAGGTTTGGGACAGTTTCCGTAAGTGGATCCACGATGATCAAATCATGCGAATTCACTACGGCGGTCAAGGCTGGGAATACTGGTACAAAACCATTGATGACGTGATGAAAGACAACGCACTAGGCTACACCGGTTCATCGGGTGACCAAGGTGATTTGGACTTCACTAAGCTTTCGGCAACCACACAACCAGGTTGGGGCTCAAACCCTTCTGCGCCACAAGCGGGTGCGTTGGTTTACGTGATGCCAAAAGGCACAGACGAAGCGGCAGCAAAAGGTGCATTCGAGTTTGTTGAGTTCTACACCAACGCGAAAAACACCGCGGCATGGTCGATGTTTACGGGCTACATCCCAGTGCGTAACAGCGTTTCTGAAGTTCCAGAATACCAAGCGTTCACTAAAGATAACCCACAAGCTCTGATCCCGCTAAAGCAAGCGAACACGGCGACCAAAGATTTCCTAGACCCTACCAACGGTAAGATCATGGATGCGCTTAAGGTGGCTGCAGACCAAATTCAAATCCAAAACGTGCCTGCTGACAAAGCGCTAAAACAAGCGGCTAAGAAAGCACAACGTGCGCTAGACCGAGCGAATCGTTCTTAATCGGTAAAGTGGTTAAGACTATCTTTGCATGCTTAAAGGCCCATCTTTTCGGGTGGGCCTCTTTTTGACCCAGTCCTTCAATTAGGACGAATTTGGTGAAGACAATGACCCAATTTCAAGGTGAGCTGCCGTTTGGCAGAGTACGTATCCCCTTTGATGTGCCAGCAGGTTCTCACTGCGTAACGATTACCGGTACGACGGTGCAAAAAGGATTCTTGTACGCAGCGGCATACGATGCCAACCAAGCGTTTCGTGGCAAGGTGTTGTTTGAAAAGGCGCACAAGTCACTCACGATCCAACCGCAAAACTCTGGGCTAGGCGCGATTGATGGTGCGATTCCATCGGGCGAGTGGTTCTTAGAACTTTACAACCTTGAAGGTGAGTTTCGCACCGAGCGTGCGATGCAGTATCAAGTCGATGTGCTTTACTCTGATGAGTTAGTTAATCATTCTAATGAGCTAGGTACTGACGGAATTGAGAGTGAGCTAGAACTGAACCCAACGGTCACAACTGATCACGATATCGAGTTTGATTACAGCCACATGCTGAGTTCTGATTCCCGTTGGTATCGTGGCGACTTACACGCTCACACTCAGCTTTCTGATGGCCACAATACTTTGGCTGCGGCCAAAGACATCGTTGAATCACAAGGGCTCGATTTCTTCTTCTTCACTGAGCACAACATCTGCCAGCCGAAGCTACCTATTTCCAAACAGTGTTTGTTCTTACCGGCGTTAGAAGTCACGACTGATCTCGGGCATTTCAATGTGCATGGCCCGGTTAAGTCTTTGGATCTCAGAAACGTTGAACACAGCAGCCAAGCGACGATGGAAGCTGGATTGAGCTTAGCTAAAAGTGGACACAATGGCGGACACAGTTCCCTTGGCATTAATCACCCGATGATGAAGCCGTGGCATTGGCATTACGATCAAGTCGAACTCAACCAAGTGTCGACGTTTGAAGTGTGTTGTGACCCAACTTGGTCGACCTCGCCAAAAGCAACCGAAGAGGCGTTATTGGTTCTCAATGAAATGTGGAATTGTGGCCAGCGCATTACCGCGATTGGTGGCAGTGATTCACATCTTGAACCGCATGAACGCAATCCTAAAGCGGATGAGCCCTCTATCTACGGTGACCCATCTACATTCGTTTACAGCCATGGTTTGAGTGGTGAAGGTATCTTGTCTGGTTTGCGTAATGGGCAAGTTTACCTAGAGCGCCGTTGCGGCTTGAAGTTTGATATCAACTTAGGTGATTTGATGCCGGGCAACGACTCTCAAGGGCAGGCTCTCACTTATCGTATCGCTGTCACTGATTCAGAAAACCCTTACTACGCTGAGTGCGTGGTGGATGGCGAGATTGTTGACCGAATCGCTCTGAATGATGAGCTGCAAAGTATTCATATTGATGAAGGCTACCGTTGGTGCCGAGTGGATATTCGTCGCGGAGAGCTTTCTTCAACGTTAATCAACAGCCCTCAACCCGTACCTGACGAACGTGAGTTTGAAGGCTGCATTAACGCCGTATTCGACGGCAAACAACCAGAATTTAACCAACCCCTAGTGCGTACTTGGGGAGAACTAATGGAGCGAATGAGCCGTGATGAAGTTTAAGGCGATGTTATTTGATAAAGACGGCACATTGTTAGAGTTCCACAAAATGTGGCTTAACGTTTCTCGTGGTGCTTGTGAGCGTGTGAAATCTTACAGTGACCAGCATCAAGGTAATCAAACTGTCACACCTGCTGAGTTACTCTTGGCCATCGGTGTGGAAGGTGATGTGGTTGATAACTATGGACTATTAGCCTCAAACCCAGTGGAAGACACCGCAACAGCGTGGTTCAACATGCTGCAACCAAATGTCTCACTCGCTGAGTTCACCAAGTTGACCAAAGCCGCTTTCAATGACGAAGTGGAAGAGAACCCAAGCTGGATTGAAGCCCTACCGGGAGTGGCTGAAAAGCTGGGTCTGTTTAAGCAGCAAGGCATGATTTTAGGCATCGCGACCGCAGACACCAAAGACTCAACGATCTACACACTAGAGCAGTCGGGTTTAAGCGAGATGTTTGATTATGTTGGTTATTCCGATGGTGATATCGAACCTAAGCCAGCACCAGCACTGCTCAATGCCTTCTGTGAGCAGTGCGGTATTGAACCACATGAAGTGATCATGTTTGGTGACACGGTTTCAGATATGGAGTTTGGCCGCAACGCAGGTGCAAGCAATGTCGGTGTTCTGACGGGCACTGCACAACACAGCGAGTTAGAGCCAGTGGCGGATCTGGTTATCGCATCAGTCGCCCATTTTGAGCTCAACCAACTGCAAGAACGTGGCTAAAGCGTGTCACACCAGATTGCAAAGATAGTATTTAACGAATTGATTTAAGGACAGGTTATGGCTGAAGTCACACTGAGAGGGGTAGAGAAAACTTACCCAAATGGTTTTAAGGCCGTGCACGGTGTCGATCTGAATATTCGCGAAGGTGAATTCATGGTGTTTGTTGGGCCGTCTGGCTGCGCAAAATCCACCACACTTCGTATGATCGCAGGCCTTGAAGATATCTCAGAAGGCGATGTCTACATTGGCGATAAGCGTGTGAATGAGCTGCCACCTAAAGATCGTGGCATCTCGATGGTGTTTCAGAACTACGCGCTTTACCCGCACATGTCGGTGTACGAAAACATGGCTTTTGGCCTTAAACAACAGAAGCTGCCAAAGCATGAAATCAATGAGCGAATTGAAGATGCAGCCAAGACTCTCGATATTGAACATCTGCTAAATAATAAGCCGGGTGAAATGTCGGGCGGTCAAAGGCAGCGTGTGGCTTTAGGTCGTGCGATGGTGCGTAAGCCGGATGTCTTTTTGTTTGACGAGCCGTTGTCTAACTTAGACGCAAAGCTACGTGTGTCGACTCGTGTCAGCATTGCGCAGCTGCACAACAACCTGAAGCAAGAAGGGCAGAACGCCACCATGATCTACGTGACACACGATCAGGTGGAAGCCATGACTCTTGGTGACCGGATCTGTGTATTGAATCAAGGTGAGATCATGCAAGTCGATACGCCAATGAATCTTTATCAGTACCCAGCCAATAAGTTTGTTGCAGGCTTTATTGGTTCGCCAGCGATGAATCTTATTAAGGTGAGAGTGGACGAGATTGACGGTGTGATGAACGTGATATCGGAAAGTGGTACACGTTGGACGCTACCACAAGATAAGCAGGCTATCGCCCGTGAGAAACTCGGTGAGTGGTTGTGGTTTGGTGTTCGCCCTGAGCATATCCAATTGGCCAACCACGATGCCCCATTGTCGGAGGTGAATACTCAAACGCACAGGCTAGATGTTGTTGAATCCATGGGTAATGAGCTGTATCTCTACTTCAAACTCGGTGCTGACAAGCTGGTGGCTCGTGTACCTTTCGATGCAGATCGAATTGCAAACAGCGGTGAAGAGACAGTGCTCCACTTCAATACGCTACAGTGTCACTTATTTGATTTGGAAACCGAAGAGACGCTCGTTCCTAAGAGCTGATTCTGTTGCTCCTACGAGTTATTCTGTAAAAAGAAATCCCCATTCATTGACTAGACGAATGGGGATTTTAGTTACTAGGGGGTAGTAATTTTTATCTTCTAACTTGTTTCAGGTTTAAATAGCCACCATGTCCGCGGCTTTCTTCATCGCTTCTTTGGTTGAACACTCAATCACATTCGCGTTTGCAAAGCGGTGAGCGTCTTTCACTTGGATATCGTGAGCTAAGATAACTAGCTTCGCGTTCGCTACATCTAGGTCGGTGATGCGGTTCTGAATACCGTTTTGACCTTGAGTTTCTACCTTGATCTTAAGGCCTGCTGCTAAGCCTGCTTTTTCCAGTGCTTTCGCTGCCATGAAGGTGTGTGCAACACCTGAAGGGCAACATGTTACTGCTACGATGTCGTACTCGCCTTCGCCTGCTACAGGTGCTGTTTGAGCTTGAACTGGCGCTGCTTCAACCATGTCATCTTCTGTTTCTACTGCGACTGGTTTCCAGAAGCCAACGATAACCGCTGTGGTTAGCGAGCCAAGTGCAATACCTACTACGTACATTGGAATGTTACTAGATACTGGCGCAGTGATTAGGCCGCCCCAAGGTGCGTGAAGTAGAACGTCTGTCATGAAGCCAAACACACAACCCACGATACCACCGGCAACGATTGAAGGAAGTACGCGCATTGGATCATTCGCTGCGAACGGGATAGCGCCTTCAGAGATACCGATAGAACCCATGATTGCTGCAGCTTTACCTGCTTCTTGCTCTTGTTTAGAGAACTTGTTTTTGAATAGGAACGTTGCCAATGCCATGCCTAGAGGTGGTGTACAAATCGCGATGCCTACGCCGCCCATTAGCCACGGTTGTGTGTCTACTTGAGTTTGAGCAAATAGGGTCGCTACTTTGTTGATAGGGCCGCCCATATCAAACGCAGTCATACCGCCAAGGATTGTGCCCAGAACCATCTTAGATGCGCCAGCCATTGAAGCTAAGAACTCGTTCATAGAAGACATGAACAGTTTGATTGGCTCACCGATGCCCCAAAGAACGATACCTGCAGAGATTAACGTGCCTAGAAGTGGGTAGATGAAGTAAGCACCCAGCGCCGTCATGTTCGCAGAAAGCGGGATCTTCTTAAGTTGGAACACCACGCCACCGGCGATAAAGCCTGCCACGATACAACCAAGGAAGCCGCCGCCCATGTCAGCCATGATGCCAGAAGAGATCATCGCAGGAGCTAGTGCGGGTTTGTCTGCAATTGAGTAACCAATAAAGCCGCCAAGAATGATTGGGAAAAGAACAAGGCCCTTGATACCGATATTAGAGATGTCTGCCAGCAAACCGTCGGCTGGAACCGCACCTTTGCCTGATGCCATGACCGCTAAAGCCAGCAGAACACCACCAGCTACGATGAAAGGCAGCATGTGTGAGGTTCCGAAAAGCAGGTGGCCTTTCATGGTACTAAGGATTTTTTTAAAGTCGCTACTACTGTTTTTATTATTGGTATTCGTAGCTTGAGTTGTTAGGGTGCTCATAATTTTCTACGCCTTATGAATTAATTAAAATATTAAGGATCTGTTGTTCGTCTTTTGCGTTATGGATATCTTGAATAAATTCATCGCTGAATTTTCCAAATAGTTCTTGTAGTACATAAATATGATGGTCAGCACCGTTATCCGGAGAGGCAATCATAAAAAATACGGTTGGATTGATGCCGTCTTCATCGCCATACTCGATACCTTGACGCTTAACACCGACAGCAATGGCAGGCTCAGTTACAGCCTTGCTTTTTGAGTGTGGGTAAGCGATGCCGTCCATTGAGGTGATGCTTTGAGATTCACGAATTTCAATGTCTGCCAAGAAGGCTTCTTTACTGCTGATTCGGTTGTTCTCAAATAACATGCTTGCCAATTCTTCAAACAGTTCTTTTTTATTATTCGCTTTAAGGTTGTTATTAATTAAGTTGACGTTAGTTAGCTGTGTGATCATTTATTAACTCATTCACTCTTGAAGTTCTTGAAGTTCTTGAATTAAAATTAATGGATTAACCCGATTCGCGAAATAGCAAATAAAAGCCCTTCACTGTACATTTGTATCCAGCAAAATTAAGTGTGATTTGCATCATTCATCCAGTGTGAGATGGGTCATATTTGATGGCGTTTTTCGGTGTTGAAATAACTTTTTGTAGGAACAAAAATGCCCCGCAAAAGCAGGGCATGGATAGTGTGTGATTAGTGGTGATGGATCTAGCTGTAAGCGCGCGCTACGCGTCCAGCGCAATCCAGTTTGTAACTCTCAGCATAAGCAGGAATGAATACCGACTGGCCTTTCTCTATCACGCAGGTTTCACCGCATTGGTGAGTGAGCACCATAGATTCGTCGAGCGGCAGTAGGATCTCGGCACCTTCGGTGGTGATTTTTCTCTGATGAGAATTCTGCACGATAGAGAACTTGAAATCCTCGACCGGAATGTCGTACTCCATCACATCACCTTGCTCAATCGGGCTGAGCAGTAATCTATCCGCAGGTTTTTCATTAAATCGAGTACAAGAAACCAGTTCATTCACGTCCATGTACTTAGGCGTTAACCCTGCACGCAGCACATTGTCTGAGTTCGCCATGATCTCTAAGCCTGTGCCCTTGATGTAAGCGTGAGGGGTTTCAGCATCCAGATACATGGCTTGCCCCGGTTTTAGGGTAATCACGTTCAATAGCAGCGGAGCGAACAAGCCGACATCACCTGGGTATTGAGCTTCAAGCTCTGAAATCAATTGGAATACACGTTTATCTGAAAGCTTAGCCTTCATCAGCAGCATGGTTAACGCCATGCCTTTTTGCTCGCCTTCCAGAGACAGCAAGCTTGCAAAGAAGCTGGCTAATCCATTGGGAGTTTGGTCGTCCGCGAGATCGTTCACCATCGAATGCAACTCTGGAATATCAAGGTAATGGAAGTGCTCAAGGATCTCGCTGATTGATCTAAAACCATTCATTGCGGTGTAGTCGGTTAGGGCATACACCAGTTCTGGCTTGTGGTTGGGATCCTTGTAGTTGCGGTTGCCAGCGGTCATCGGAATGCCTTGCTGCTCTTCTAGTGCATATCCAGATTCAGCTTGTTGTTTATTTGGGTGTACTTGCACCGATAGCGCTTTCTCTGCTGCTAACACCTTGAATAGATATGGTAGCTCACCAAAACGACTCGCGACTTTCTCGCTTAGAAACAGGTTTAGGTTCTTGGAAATAAGGTTCGACAACGTGGTCTGCTGCCCGTTATCAGTCACCATTGAGCAACCATTCGGGTGAGCGCCCATCCAGATCTCTGCTTGTGGCTCACCAGACTGGTTATCAATACCAAACAGTTGGCTAAACGAAGAAGGACTCCCCCATGCGTAGTTTTGAATCACGTTGGTCATAGGGTAGAAAAAGCGTTGTACGAACGAGTCGTTCGCTAAAGAAAAATCAGACATCGAAATCACCATGAAGGGAAACATGGCTTGAGCTCTATTCGTTCCTAAAGAGGACAGTAGAGGGGCTCAAGCCATTGGAGTTGAAATGGCTTAAGCCGCTGCTGCTGTCAGCTTGGCTTTGCGTAGATTTTTAAGCGCGATACAAGTAACCGCAGTCACACCCGCACCTGATGCCATGCACAGAAGCGCCAGCATTGGGTAGTTCATTGCGCCGAGTAGAGCCACAACTGGGCCACCATGAGCCACGCTGTTGGTGATGCCAAACGAAAACGCCATTACCGCAGCAGTCATTGAGCCAAGTACGTTGGCAGGGATAACTGACATCGGATCTTGAGCTGCGAAAGGAATCGCACCTTCAGAGATACCCACCAAGCCCATTGCGCCTGCTGCCTTACCTGCTTCGATTTCAGAAGATTCGAATAGGTCGAACTTACGGCCAAGTCTGGTTGCGATAGCCATACCCAGTGGAGCGACAGGAATTGCACATGCCATTGCACCCATGAACTGAGTTTGACCGCTGGCAATCATGCCGACCGAGAATAGGAACGCCACCTTGTTGAACGGGCCACCCATATCAAAGCCAGCCATGCCACCAAGGACAATACCAAGCAGAACCACGTTGCCTGTGCTCATGCTAGTAAGTAGGGCAGTAAGGGCATCCATCAACCCCGCGATAGGTGCGCCGATAACAAAGATGAACAGACCTGCGATGAACAGCGAGCCAGTGATCGGAGCGATCATGATAGGCACAAGCGGCTGAACGAACTTGTGGTAGTTAAACGAGGTAATCCATTTAACGAAGTAACCCACTAATAGACCAGCGATGATTGCGCCAATGAAGCCTGTACCCGCGTCAGCGCCGTAGAAAGAGCCGTTGTTGGCAATCCAACCGCCAATCAAGCCAGGTGTTAGAGCAGGGCGGTCAGCAATCGCGTAAGCAATGTAGCCAGCCAAGATTGGGATCATCAGGGTGAAGGCAACCACACCCACTTCTAGGATTTGGTTCCACATGCTGCCAGCAGGAATCGCCATGCCAGATTCGCTTGGCTCACCGCCAATCGCTAAGGCTAGGGCAATCAAGAGGCCGCCTGTGACCACGAATGGGATCATGTGAGATACGCCATTCATCAAGTAACGATAAAGGTCTGAACGCGCTTGTGATGCTTTCTCTGCAACGGATTGGTTGGTTGGAGCTTGCTCTGCTTGGTAACTTGGTGCGTTGAGTGCTTGCTTAATCAAGCCTTGTGCGTCTTTGATTGGCGCTTTTACGTTGGTGCTGATGACGCGTTTTCCGGCAAAGCGAGCCATGTCGACCTGTTTGTCACAAGCCACCACAATCGCATCTGCACGTTCGATCTCTTCTTGAGTTGGGCTGTTTTTAACGCCGATAGAGCCATTGGTTTCGACCTTGATGTCGTAGCCAAGAGCCGCCGCGCCTTTCTCTAGTGCTTCGGCCGCCAAATAAGTGTGTGCAACGCCAGCTGGGCAGCCTGTCACACCAATGATGAAGCCTTGTTTCTCAACGTTGGTTTCCGCTTCCGAAGGCTCAGGTTTGGTAAGCAGTAGTTCTAATGCTTCTTGTTCAGATTGAGCATTCATGAAGCTTTCGATAAAGCCTTCTTCAATCAGTTTTGAAGAAAGCTCTGCCAGTACTTCGATGTGATGATTATCGCCACCATCGGGAGAGGCAATCATAAAGAACAGTTTTGATGGCTGACCGTCATCCGCGCCGTACTCGATACCCTGTTGATGGACACCGATAACAACCGCAGGTTTGATGACCGCAGCACTTTTCGCGTGCGGTAGGGCTATGCCTTCTTCAAACCCGGTATTACCTTGTTCTTCTCGTGCTTTAATGTCGGCAAGAAATTGTGCTTTGTCTGAAATTCTGCCTTGTGCATAAAGCACGTCTATCAGCTCTTTGAATACTTCTTCTTTTGAATCAGCGCTAAGCGAAAGCTTAATCAAATCTTGATTGATCAATGTTGTGATCATAATGAACCCCTACTTGTTTTTATTTTGTTAGAGGTATTCTGGAATCTACGGCTTGCCTTCTGTAGTGAAGAAAAAACGCATTTACTGGATGATTGTTGCGTTATAAGTAGAGTGTGATTTTGATCGTTTAGTGGCGCGTTTTTCGGCCTCTATTGACATAGGTTGAGCCTGCTTGAGGCTTTTATTTGCAAGGGGTTCGGCGTGTAGAGTTATCGAAGGAACAATGTGCTATATCAGGTTTTTGACTGGAGATTTATTTCCACTACTGGATTTTTGTAACCTAGATCTCAAATTGTGATTTTGCTCAATAGCGCTATGTTTCACTAAGGAGTATATCTATTCCCGTAGCGTTATTGCTGCTTTTAAGAGTTCGAATAAATGATATTTCATGACCTAATCTCGTCGGTATTAAATGAGCGAGAACCATTTCATAACATCTGGTTTGCGGGGGATTTTCACACGCCTTCAGCATGCAGTTATCAGGTGAACTTTCCACGCTTAGAGCTGGTGCTCGACGGAGAGTATGTCAATGAGATGGAGAGTCATGATCGTAAGATCACCAACGTTGTCGCGAAAGCGGGCGATGCGATTTTTATCCCACCGAACTGCTGGAACAAACCCAACTGGGATACTGACTGCTCGGTGTTGAGCATGTTGTTTGGTCGCCGTCAGCTTGGCTTAAGTTTGGTGAGTAAGCGCAAAGGGGAAGAGAGTTTTTACGATATTCAAAAGCACAGTATTCAGACTCGCTCTGGGTTTGCGATTGATAACATTTTGGAGGCGCTCAGCTCGTTAGCGCGCGAGAGTAACAAGCAGCCTATGGATGAACTGTTACTACAAGCGCTGCTGCAATACAGTAAGACCATGTTGGATGCACCTGTCGAGAAATCTCACAGCCGAGTACAGGATGTGTATCAGGGGATTTGCATCTACATTCAAGAGAACTTCCACCGCCAAATCACGCGAGACAGCATTGCCTCGCGCTTTAGTATTTCATCCAATCACTTGTCGCGAATGTTCCGTCAACAAGGCCACATGACGCTGGCAGAATACATCACCCGTGTTCGGGTCGATCGCGCTAAGTTTATGCTTAAGAAGTACAACTTCAAGCTCAATGAAGTGGCACTACGTTGTGGCTTTAAGGATGTGAATTACTTCTGTCGCGTGTTTAAGAATCGCACAGGAAGAACGCCGACCGAATATCGTGGCTCTAACTAGTTAAGCCGTCTTTTTTAGTTGAGACCGTATTTTTGAGTGAGTAGCCTTAAAGCAGGCGAGATGATATGTACATCAACAGGGCTTGCAGGTCGACACTGCTTCGAGTCTTTTGCAGACGCTCATTAACCTGATCGTGAAGTAGGTTTCTGGTTAGATTAGTGGCCGCGACAATGTGTTCGCGTTGTGGCTTAGTTGGAAGCACTAAAGCGATAGCAACGTGCACCTCTCCAATGCGTGAAGCCCAATCAATCGGGTTGTCACTGACGATGACCGCAATCGAAAGATCTTGAGTCGATTCAAACATCACATGCGGCAAGGCGATACCCGGTGACACACACGTAGACGAGCGTTCTTCTCGTTTAATGAATGCCAGAATTAGTTCATCTGGGTCTTCTGGATAAACAAGGTGAGCTAGGCCTTTCAAGCATTCAAATTTGGTCAGTTGAGTTTGTGCTTTGGCATGGTGCCACTTGATGTCACAGGGCGGGCATATTTGCGGCATACGCTGGATTAGATCTTTCGAGAATTCATGGTTCACTTGTGAGCCAACCATGTCGTAATGCTCAGCAATTACATCTTTGAGAACGAAACAGGCCAGCTCTGCATCGATACCGACCGCGGTTATTTGACACAAATCACCACGAAGCAAACCCACTTGCAACATCGCGACAGATTTGGAGAGATCAGCCGTTCGGTTTTGAGTGATGTTGATAATACGGATGGTACTTTTGAATTTTTTTGCCAAGCGGCTAAGTGGTTGCGCGACGTGTGAGTTCGCGGCAGGATCGTCAACGAAGAAGGTGATCTGATATTCGTTCATGAAAGGTCTAGGTTCGACAATGCTTAATAAAGACTTTATCGACACTCAACAACACCTCTTCCATGGGGATTAATAAGGTTTTAGCTGGGTCGAAGCGGTTTGGCTGTTCAATGTCGATATCAGAGACGATCAATACCTTGTCTGCGAGAGTAATATCCTGTGCAGTCAGTAAGTTTTCAATACCCATAGCGCCTTGTGTTTCAACCTTGATTGAAACGTTGAATTTAGGGGCTGTCTTATTTAAAGCATCAGCTGCCATATAGGTGTGCGCAATGCCTGTAGGGCACGCAGTTACCGCTACAATTCTCATTATTATTCTCGGCTTATTCTCGTCCCTGTTACGTTACATAGGCTACCTTTCAGAAGCTATTTTGTAAAAGCCATCTTGCGTGGGAAATCCAGTATGGAAAGCTCGCATAGAGGAGGGGCGATATGTTTATGGGTTCTGTGGATTTTATGGATTGCCGTTTTTTATTCCAAGGTGAAAGTCACACTCTGAGTTCTTGGTTACAATAATCCAGTTAATGCACCTTTCGTCCTATATATTGAGTGCCTTCACACCGTTAATCTTTTCATCTTATTAACATCGAAATTTTAATTTAGGTCGGAAGAACCTAATTACTTCAGTCTGAAATCAGGCGAGGCAGAATAGACCATGGATATCACTAATATTATCGAGCCCGAGATTATCTGCTTAGATTTGCAAGCAGACTCAAAACAGGCAGTATTTGAAGAGCTTGTCGAGTTACTCGATCGCGCGGGCAAGCTCTCCAATAAAAGTGAATTCCTTGATGATATCTGGAAGCGTGAGGCGATTGGTAATACGGGTTTTGATGATGGTATTGCGATTCCACATGCGAAAAGTACCGCCGTTGCTAAACCTGCTGTCGCAGTAGGCATCAGTCGAACGGGTATTGATTATGGTGCTGATGGCGGTGAATTGTCTGACGTGTTCTTCATGCTCGCTTCACCAGACAACAACGACGACCATCATATCGAGGTACTGGCTCAGATCTCGACCAAATTGATCGAAGATGGCTTTGTTACAAAATTAAAGGCAGCCGAGTCGGTTGAGGAAGCTCAAGAGCTGTTTCTTGAAGTCAATTCAGATTCCTTTGATAGCTATTCCTCTAGCCATCACGAAGTGTATGTCGAGCCACTCAGTCCTTGGGCACAATCACTCAATCGACTCAAAGAACACCTGTTGTATGGCACTTCACACATGATCCCATTCGTGGTTGCGGGCGGTGTGTTGTTGTCTTTGTCGGTGATGATATCCGGTCACGGCGCAGTTCCTGAGAGTGGCGTGTTAGCTGATATCGCACAGATGGGCATTGCGGGATTAACGTTGTTTACTGCGGTGCTGGGCGGTTACATTGCGTACTCGATGGCCGACAAACCGGGTTTAGCACCGGGCATGATTGGTTCTTGGGTTGCCGTTAACCAATATAACACCGGTTTTCTTGGGGCGATAGTGGTCGGCTTCTTTGCGGGCTTTGTGGTGAATCTACTTAAGAAGATCAAACTGCCAGACAGCATGATCTCGCTGAGCTCGATCTTCATCTATCCACTCGTCGGTACCTTCGTCACTTGTGGTGCGGTAATGTGGGTGATTGGATCTCCGATAGCTCAAGTGATGCTTGAGATGAACCAAATGCTCACGGGTATGGCTGGCTCCGGAAAAATGGTGCTCGGCAGTATTTTAGGCGCGATGACCGCCTTTGATATGGGAGGACCAATCAATAAGGTCGCTACACTGTTTGCTCAAACTCAGGTAAATACCCAACCTTGGTTGATGGGTGGCGTTGGCATTGCGATTTGTACGCCACCACTCGGTATGGCTCTGGCGACTTTTATATCGCCGAAGAAGTTTAAACGCGACGAACGCGAAGCGGGCAAAGCCGCAGGGATCATGGGAATGATCGGCATCAGTGAAGGTGCGATCCCATTTGCTGCTGCCGACCCTGCACGCGTTCTGCCTGCGGTTGTTGCTGGTGGCATTGTCGGTAACGTTGTTGGCTTTATGTTCCATGTAGTGAACCATGCACCATGGGGCGGTTGGATTGTTCTGCCTGTGGTTGACGGAAAAATTGGCTACATCATTGGCACACTGGCGGGAGCGCTCACCACGGCTTTGATCGTGATACTGCTGAAAAAAAATGTGGTCGAAGGCGAGGCGAGTTCCAACCAGTTTGCAGGTGGCTCGGTGACAGAAGAAGGGCAAGCGGGTGTACTCGCAATCACTTCTTGTCCGTCAGGTGTTGCCCACACTTTCTTAGCTGCGAAGTCTCTGGAAAAAGCGGCGCATCATCTCGGGGTTCGGATTAAGGTTGAGACACAAGGTGCTAATGGAATAGGCAATCGCATCACACAGAAAGACATTGAAAGAGCGAGGTTGGTGATCTTCGCTCACGATGTGGCGATCAAAGAAGTCGAGCGCTTTGCGAATGTGAAAACGTTAGATGTCAGCACCAAAGAGGCGATGCTCAATGCGCAGGCGCTGATCATGAGAAAGGTGTAACCCTTAAACACTAAAGTTAATCATCTATAAAGTTAACTAGCTCAAAACTAAAAAGACTCCGCTCTAGTGCTTTAGGCTAACAGTGGAGTCTTTTTGTATGGCTTCTAAAACAAGTTCAGCTTCTAAAAAGGATGATACTTAAATACGTCTTCAACCATTGAGTTAAGTAAATCAATGTCATCACAGGTTTTAGCGTACGTACGCAGACCTGCTATTTGAACTTGAACATGTCGAGCAAGCTGAACAGGTTCACGCTCTTTGCTTATTTCACCAAGCTCTTGTGCTTCGGTAATCAGCTTAGCGAACTCACCTTCCATGATCTTCAGTGATTTCTTCGCCTCTTCTAATAACTCTGCGTGTTCATCAGTCAGTTCTGCGACCGTTTTTGCTAGCATACACATGCCATTTGGCGAGCTTTGTTTTGATTCGACCACAGCACGTTTGACGAAACTTTCGAGCGCTTTGATTGGAGAGTCTGTTTCGCTGCGGAAACGGTTCAGATTGAGGATGCCAAGTTCGGTATAGCGAGCAAGCGTCTCTTTAAACAGACCTTCTTTGCTGCCAAATGTCGCGTAGATGCTACCCGGACGCATATCAATCACATCTTGCAGGTTACGCATAGAAGTTGCGTGAAAGCCCTTTTCCCAATACAGGTTCGTTGCTTTATCTACTACATCTTGTCTATCGAACTTCGCGGTCTTGGCCATAACATTTACTTCATTAATCTGAACATATGTTCAATATTTTATGCTGAACGCTCGTTCCAGTAAAGGTGTGTTTTGCTCAACTTAATTGTCTTCCTTGCATCTTGTTGGTGCATAAGGTGCTCGATTGAATGCAATTAATAGACAAGGTTTGGCAGTTTTTATTCTGGTCTCATTATCTAATGTCTAAGTAAGACTAGTCGTCGACGACTTCGACGGTTTTATGCTGCGCGCCGTAATAGGTGCCTTCATCGATAGTGTACATCAGCGTTTCTTCGCACTCTGGGCAATCGAATTCTTCATTAGGTTCGATTGCTGCTTCTTCTACCCATTCCCATCCAATGTGTTCTTCGCAAGCGGGACAGTCCATAAAACCTCTAATTATGCTTCTACGTTAATTGAATTCGTAACTTTTTGAGCCCGGCATTATACATAGTTGGCGCTGAATATGTAGCGACAACTGAGCAGAAAAAGGGTGTACACATACCTCTTTAGGGTTAATAAAACCTGCCATATTTCAGTCGCTTACGTCAATAAAATGTTGTTGCACGCTTTTTGTGTTTTCTAAAGCTGCATAGCTAACAAATTTATAAATAAACCAATGAATTTTGTAAGGTTAAATGCTAGCGTTATCGATTGTCGTCCGTTATGGCACGGTAATTGATAAAACTAAATATTATTATGATCTCGGTAAAGGTACACCGTTTTAGAAGTGTGTCTAATTACATGACAGATAAAGATTCGTCAGCTGCTAGGAAATAAAAATGAAATTAACCGATATGTCCTTTAAGCAAAAAATCATCGCTTTGCTTATTTTACCGATCTTAGGGTTTCTCTGGCTCAGTGTTTCTGCGATATCCAAAGGCGTAGAAACAAAGACTGAAATGTCCTCATTGAATCAACTGACACGCCTTTCGGTTGTGTACAGTGAGTTAGTGCATGAGTTACAAAAAGAGCGAGGCATGACAGCTGGCTTTATTGGCTCTCAAGGAACCAAGTTTGTCAGTGAATTAGCCGCGCAGAGAACCAATGCCGATAACCGACGTAATGAAAGAAATGATTACTGGCAGTCTGCCAATATCAATCTGCCACAGATTAATCGCCTGAACACAGAGATAAGCCAAAGCCTTAATCAGATAACGACCATTCGAAATCGAGTGGATTCTCAATCTATCCCACTTTCTGAGGCCTTGGGTTACTACACCCAATTGAATGCAAAGCTTCTTAGCGTATCGGCGTTAATTGCAGAGCTAAGTTCTGATGCTACCATCACTACAGAAACCATCGCTTACTACAACTTCTTGCAAGGTAAAGAGCGAGCGGGTATCGAGCGTGCTGTCCTGAATAACACCTTTTCTAAAAATGAATTTGGCCCGGGTATGCTGGTGAAATTCATCTCTTTAGTGACAGAGCAAAATACCTACTTCTCGAACTATGAAGTGTTGAGCAACCCAGCGAACGTTCGATTCTTTGAACAACAGTTAAATGACCGCTCTGTGGCAGAAGTAGAAAAGCTTCGTAGCTTGGCTGAATCTAAGATGAGCGGCTTTGATGTTGACCCTGTCTACTGGTTCTCTCAATCTACTGCTCGTATTGTTCAGCTAAAGAAAACAGAAAACCACCTAGCTGAATCACTGATTGCGCTGACCGAGAAAAAGATGTCAGAGGCGCAGTCTGCGATGATGATGAGTATTGGTCTATTTGCTTTGATTACTTTGTTCGCAACCTTCGTGAGCTTTAAGGTGATCAGCGACCTGACGATGAGAGTGAAAGACCTGACAGTGATGTTGTCTAAAGTTCGTAATGACAACGATCTAACGGTTCGTGCTAAGTACGTTGGTAACAGCGAACTTGGCCAGATATCTTCGGCACTCAACGAAACGCTAGAGAAGTTTTCAAACGTTATCGACAATCTGTCTCAGTCGAGTCTGACCTTAGCTTCAGCCGCTGAAGAAACCTCGCAAACTTGTCACTACAACTCGAACACACTAGTTCAACAAAAAGACCAAATTGGCTTAGTTGCGACTGCTACAGAAGAGTTATCAGCAACGGTAAATGAAGTGGCCGCTAAAACTCAGCAGACAGCAAGCTCTGCTAAACTGGTCGATGAGCAGTCGCAAGAAGGTTTGAATACGGTTCAAAACTCTTACCACTCTATCGAAAAACTGGCATCTGAAATTAATGACCTAGCGGAAAAAATCACGCACCTACACGAGAGCAGCAATAACATTAACAGTGTGATTGATGTGATTAAGTCGGTAGCAGAACAAACCAACCTACTGGCATTGAACGCGGCAATTGAAGCGGCACGAGCGGGTGAGCAAGGCCGTGGATTCGCGGTAGTGGCTGATGAAGTTCGCACGCTAGCACAACGTACTCAGCAATCGACAGCTGAAATTGAAGGCTTTATCAGCTCGCTACAGTCTGATGTTCAAACGGCGTTTAATGTGATTGATAACAGCCAGAAGATGTCGTCTAAAGCAGTTGAGGATTCAAAAGAGGTCGAGCACACCTTACAAGGAATCTCCGCATCGGTAAGCGAAATATTCAGCATGACCGAACAGATCGCCACAGCAACGGAAGAGCAAGCGGTTGTGACCCAAGATATCGCGCAAAACGTGATGGCAGTAGAGCAGAAATCGACGGAGTCGACCACAGGCGCAACTCAAATTGCAGCAACAGCCAAAGAACAAGCTGAACTGGCGGCTTCATTGAAAGAGATTGCAAACACGTTTAAGAGCTAATCTTTCAGAGTTAGAAGTTTTCCATCTTATATAAAAATGTCCCGCCTAATGCGGGACATTTTTTTAGTGGGACATTTTTGGGTAAAGCGACTAAAGCGCTTGTCCGTTAACCGACAATTTCACATCAATGTTGCCACGAATCGCATTTGAATATGGGCAAACTTGGTGAGCGGTTTTTACAAGCGTAACAGCCTGTTCTTGAGCCAAGTCGAGCTCAATCGCTAATGAAACGGTTAAAGCAAAACCACCATTTTCATTTGGACCGATACCAACCGTTGCAGTTGTTGGCGCCGATGCAATCTTGATTTTCATTTCTTTCGCTACGTGAAGTAGAGCATTTGAGAAACACGCAGAGTAGCCCGCCGCAAACAGTTGCTCAGGGTTCGTTGCTTCACCTGAACCGCCCATTTCTTTCGGGTAGCTTAATGCAACAGAAAGCAAATTATCGTCAGTAGAAACTTGGCCGTTACGACCAGCAATTGCAGTAGCAGAAGTAGTGTAGAGTGTTGTCATTGTCTTAATCCTTAAAATGATTGTATAAAATTAAATTGTGCGCAACTTTATTTTGAGGTTAGCTTAATTGATAAAACTTACGTGTGCAAGTATATTGTGTGCAATTTAATTTATTGACGAGGTGATCGTGAGCGACCAAAATGAATATCTAAAGTTAGATAATCAGGTGTGCTTTGCACTTTACAGTGCTTCAAATGCAATGAGTCGAGCTTATCAACCTCTGCTGAAAGCGCTTGATCTTACTTATTTACAGTACATTGTGATGATGGTGCTTTGGGAGCAACAAGAGATAAATGTCAAAGCGTTAGGCGCTAAAACACATTTAGATTCAGGAACCTTGACTCCATTACTTAAGCGTTTAGAAGCAAAAGGTTATGTGCTTCGTAAACGTAGTACTGAAGATGAACGAGTGCGAGTAATTACGCTAACTCCTGTAGGGACTGAACTCAAAGAGCGCGCGCAAACTGTCCCAGAAGAGATATTTTGTTTGTCTAAGATGAATGAAAACGAACTTAAATCGCTCAAAGCGCAATGTGAGCAGTTACTTGACAACTTAACTTAATAAGAACGTCTCTTTAATTCTCAGTAATCACGTTCAAATACTGAAAAAGCCAGTGAGTATCTACTGTTAATAGCAGATACTCACTGGCTTTTTGTATTTTGATGTGAGTGTGAGGTACTTGTTTAGTCTTCACTCACAAACACATACATATCACCACGGCAGCGGTTGATACTGTGTCTCTATCTAACCCATAAACCAAGACACGAAAATCAGCGCGCCAAAACCGAATGTTGCCATTAGTGCGGTGTCGCCACCGGCTGCTGTGTAGCTGCCCTCGGTTTGTAGGTGAGGGAAGTCCGGTCTGCGCACCTTAACCACCATTGCGAGTGGACCCCAGATAGCTAGGAACACCAAAACCATGCCTGCATAGTCGAGCATGCTTACAAACTGGCTAGCGAACAGCTCTGCTAATACCAAAGGTAAGATGAAGGTCAACGCATAAGCCAACGCTTTGTTGTTGGTTACAGCGTCTTTGTTTTGGTCATACAGCGCCATGGACACGCCAAGGAAAGAGGTCACTAATGCCAGTGCTGAGAACAGAGCAATCACTACTTTCAACCAAGCAGACTGTCCGCTAAACGCAGAGATCAGCTCTGAAATGTTGTGGAACTGGCTGATCGCGTCTGTGCCAAGGTTACCGATAATCGCGAACAACCAAGTGAGGTAGCACACGAGCGGAATCACTGAGCCAAGCAGAATCATATTGCGGATCTGCTTTTGAGTCGCTTCACGGTTGTAGATCACCAGTGATGGGATCACCACCATAGAGGCAAAGCTGGTAAAGATAACCGCGCTGTATTGCACCACATCATTGGCCGTGTATTGGCTAGTTTGAGTTAGGTAATCAAGGCGGATATTGCTAAACAGAGAAGCGATAACAATAAATAGCATCACCACCATCATGATGAATAGGCCACGGTTCAACTTGTCGATATAAGACTTACCCGCAACTACAATCACACCCATAAATAGGCTGAAAACCGTATAAGCAGCAGATGCAGAGATGTTTACGCCAACATCGAGCAGTAGCTTATGGATGATGTCACCCACGCCCAAGATATAAGCAATAAGCATACATACCAACAGCAGATAAAAGAGTGCATTGATAAAGTGTTTACCTTTGCTGCCCAGAGTGAGGTAAGCAACACTGCTCATGCCACTGTTGTCTTTAGTTTTAGTACACGCTTCTGCCAGTAGGAGTGCAGAGTAAGTGGTGCCGATAAAGATAAGTAGCATCAGCACTGAGCTGATCATGAAGCCAAATTGGGCCAACACCATTGGGATAGCCAACATGCCAGCCCCTAATGCAGTCCCTGAAAGGATTAGGGAACTGCCGAATAATTTCATATTCAAGAAAAACAACCTCTAGCGATCCAATTAATTTTTAGTCGGATTGTAAATAATTGTTTCCAAGACTAACAAATTACTCAGTAAAGTTAGGGATTAAATTCTAATTATTTTTGAATTTTTCTAAAAAGTTAAGAAGGCATTTTCAGATGATATCTGTGCTCTTTTGATCTATTTGCTGGGTGATTGTATTTATCGTTTAGTTAACGTTCGTCCATTGTTGAATAATTTAGAAGTTAGCAAAATTCGGTTAGAAAGAAGTATGTTTATGAGCCAATTGTTTTCAATTCATCAAGTTTAATCCTCTCCTTTTCCTGAATCCCGTGCAGGCAATGTCGATGACTAACCGTTCTATGGTTAAAACCACACTCAGATCGTTTTATCAGTTTGAAGGTAAATAGGTAAAGAACGAGAAAAGTGTCTAAAATTCTGTTGACCTGACTACAGCTTCATAGTTTATCTTTGCTACCGAAATGAGAGGGGAAGTGCATGTATCGTATCTCTGAACTGGCCGATTTGGTTGGGCTGAGCCGCTCCACATTGTTGTATTACGGCAAGCTAGGTTTGATTGAAGCTCAGCGTCAGAGCAATGGTTATCGCCTTTATTCTGAAAAGGACCTACAACGTGTTCGGTTGTTGCAGCAGTTACAAGCGGGTGGGTTGACGCTCAAAGAGTGCCAAGCTTGTCTAGATGCAAAGATAGAGCGCAGCTTACTGGAAAATCGTCTTAAGCAGTTAGACGAAGAGCTCGTTCAAAAGCAACGATCACGCGACCTACTAGCAGCAATGCTAGGTGAAGGTGGTCTAGAAGAGTGGCATGAGTCGATGGACAAGCTTGCGCCAGATGCACACCTCGATTGGTTAATTAAGCAGGGTTTTGATGAGAAACAGGCTCTGCGATTGAAGTGGTTATCGAAAGACATGAATGAACATGATCAATACATGGCGGATTTTGGCGCTATTTTTGAGGGCTTAGAGCGTTTAGGGCCAGGAACGGTTGAAGATACCTTAGCAGCATTGGCACAAGTTCCGGTTACACCTAAGCGCGTACTTGAGATTGGTTGTGGCAAAGGCATCGCGACCAAGGCGTTAGCGAAAGCCTTAGTTGAACATCAAACGGACGTGCAAATAACAGCGTTAGACAATGATCAACCGAGTTTGGATATTCTGAGTCAACAAGCACTAGAACTTGGTCTCGAAAGCAATATTAAAACGGTATGTGCAAGCATGATGGATCTACCGTTTGAAGCTAAGTCATTCGACCTGATCTGGTCAGAAGGTAGCGCTTACATCATGGGTGTTCAGAAAGCACTTAAGCAGTGGCGGAAGCTACTCATCGATGATGGCATCTTGGTCGTGAATGATTTGGTGTGGAACACCGAGAATCCAAACGAATCAATCAAAGTATTCTGGCAGAAAGAGTACCCAGATATGACCACGGTAGCTGAACGTATCAAGCATGCAAAGGCGGCGGGTTACCAAGTCTTGGATGACTTTGCGATGAGCGACGCCGGCTGGCTTGCCTATTATCAGCCTTTGCAAAAGCAAGTCGAGTCTTTGAAAGCAACGATGCCAAACTCAAAAGCGCTCGCAGATTGCGACAATGAAATTAAACAATTCTTCAGTAACAGCGAACTTGTGGAAGGTTCTCAAGGCTCAGCTAAGCGTGATTTTGATTATCACTTCTTTGTGTTGAAGAAAGTACAGTAAGTGAAGAACACCATGAAATTTAGACAATATGATTCAAGCGAGATCGAAACGATCACGCAACTTTTTACTCAAACCTTTACTGATTCAGAAGGCGAGAACGAGGGTAAAACAGTAGGTAAGCTTGCCAAGGATCTTTTAACGACCACAGATCCAACAGAGCTACTTTGTTTTGTCGCGGAAGATGATACTCGTGAATTAGGAAGCACAATTGTAGGCGCGATTATTTTTACTCCGCTTTCATTTGATGACGAAACTAAGGCTTACTTGCTCTCTCCAGTAGCGGTGAGCACTCAAGTTCAAAAGCGTGGGATCGGCCAAAAGCTGATTAACTTCGGCTTACAGACTCTAAAGGAACAGGGTGTCGAGCTTGCTGTGACATACGGTGATCCTAGTTACTATTCAAAAGTAGGTTTTGAGCAAATCACTACTGAGCAGATCCCAGAACCATTCGAGTTGAGCTACCCTCACGGTTGGATCGCTCAATCGCTGACTGGCGGTGAAATCAAAGTGGCGAGCGAACAGTCTAGCTGTGTTGAAGCTTTGGCTCATGCTGAATACTGGTAGTTGCTTAAAATAAAATCTTAGATGAATGAAAGCCCATCAGGTTTCACTTGATGGGCTTTCTTGTTATGAGCAAAAGATATTCGTCATGCTTCAATGTAAAACTTGAACATATGTTCAAAATAACACTTGAACGATCGTTCTAATTTGTTCTATATTGTTTTCACACTAACGGAGAACAGTAATTAATTGCTCCGTAATTGAATAACTTTAAAATCATAAATTGATAGGGATAAAACAATGAGCAACTTCAAAATTCACTCAATAGAATCAGCACCCGCGCAGAGCAAACCTATTCTTGAAGGCGCTAAAAAACAGATGGGGCGAGTTCCAGGCTTGTTTGGTGTGTTGGCTGAATCCCCAAACACGCTTAAAGCTTACACTCAGCTTCATCAGGCGTTTAGTGACTCATCTTTCGATGCTGAAGAGCTAACGGTGGTTTGGCAAACCATCAACGTTGAACACGAGTGTCACTACTGTGTTCCTGCACACACTGGCATTGCACACTCAATGAAGGTTGATCCTGCGATCACTGAAGCACTGCGTAATCGCACCGCAATGCCAACTGAGAAGTTGCAAGCACTGCACGACTTCACGCTCAGCATGGTTCGTAATCGTGGCAATGTGTCTGAAAGTGAAATGGCAGCATTCTTTGAGGCGGGTTACGGCCAACAGCAAGTGTTAGAAGTGATTCTTGGCCTGTCTCAGAAAGTGATCAGTAACTATGTAAACCGTGTTGCTGAAACGCCGGTAGACAAAGTGTTCGAACAGTTTGCTTGGCAAGGCTAATTTACCTTTAAATAAGTAAATAGTAAGAATGATGAAAGCCCCGCTCAGTTGAGTGGGGCTTTGTTGTTTGGCGTGGGTGACGTTTTCTAGTTGCTTACTTATCTACAGCTAATGCTACTTTTAGTCGTACCAAAGCGTCTGCTAATACTTCTGCAGGGCACCCTAGATTCAATCGAATAAATCCTGAACCTTCCTCGCCAAAGGCACAACCCATACTCGGTACAATACCGGCTGCAATGAGTTTGCGCTCAAGCTCTGCATCGCTTAGTTTCATTGCACGGCAATCTAGCCATGCAAGATACGTCGCTTCGGGTTTAGTGAAACGAATATGAGGCAACTCTGTCTTTAGGAATCCGCTCAGCGTTTCTATGTTGTCTTGCAGATACTGTTTTAAGTCCGCTAACCAAGCTTGACACTCTTGATATGCAGTGGTCGCTGCGGACATTGATAGATTGTTGAAGCAATCCATGCCATGAGCATCCAAACGTCGAACAAACTGCTCCTTCAATTCTGCATTTGGAATGATAAAGTTCGAAATTCTTAATGATGATAAGCCAAAAGTTTTACTGGCCGCAGTTGCCACAATAAGTTTGTCGGTTAGCGAACTTGGTAGTTTCAATGTTGAATGGAATATGTTGGATGTTAGCGCTAGGTCGCTCCAAATCTCATCACTGATCAGCCATACATCGTGTTTTTGGCAAAGCTCGGCAACTTGCAGGATCTCTTGTTCGCTCCATACTCTGCCTGTTGGGTTGTGTGGGTTGCAGAAAATCAACGCTTTGGCGCCACTCGCAAAGCAGTCTTCCAAATGTGCGAAATCAAGCTGGTAACGACCTTCTGATACTATCAATGGGTTGTTCAACACCTTACGATCATTTAGTTCGATGATCTTACGGAACGAACCGTAGCCCGGGCTTTGAATTACGATTTGGTCATTCACTTGTGTGAGCATTTGCAGCGCCATAGCAATACCGGGCAAAACGCCGTGCACCGTTGCAATCCATTCTCGTTTGATTTCTGTTTGATGTTGGTTTCTAAACCAATCGATCGCGGCTTGGTAGTAGTCGTCTTGACGTTCTGAGTAACCAAAAATACCATGAGAAATATCTTGAGCTAAGCGATCTAATACTTGTTGAGGCGCTTGGAAATCATAGTCAGAAACCCACATTGGCAGTAAGTTGGTACTTTCTAAGCCAAGCTTCTGCTCCATAAAGTCCCACTTTACCGACCCTGTATTTCTGCGGTTAATTGTATTGTCGAAAGAATTCATAGGATGTGAGCCTTACTTAGTGCTGTGAGCCAGGGAAGTTTCTACGGAGTCTTCTGATTGTTCAGGCTTTGTGTGTGCAATACCAAACCCAGTGAAACCATAAATCAGAGCGAAAACGATACCGGTGTAACATTGGATTGCCCAAGGTAGGTAATCTAGCGTTGCAACTCCGAGCGTGCTTGCCATGTAAATACCTGCCGCAGTCCAAGGAACCAGTGGTTCGATGATTGTGCCTGCGTCTTCAATGGTTCTAGATAGGTTTTTAGTGTCTAGCCCCATTTTACGGTAAGCGTTCTGAAACAGTTCACCAGGGATGAGAAGTGCTAATTTACCGTCAGAGGTCGTGAATACTACTGTGATGGTTGCAATCACTGTTGATGCGATAAGTTGTCCTGTTGAGTGAATCATATGCAAGAAACGACCTAGTACCACATTCAAAGCGCCGGTTAGGCTTAAAACACCTGCAAAAGAGAACGCACAGAAAACCAGTAGGATGGTGCTCATCATTGAGAACAAACCACCACGGTTTAGCAGTTTAGACACATCAGGAATTAGTCCATCAATCGCTGTACCTTTCGCTTCAAACAGAGCGACATTGAAGCCGTCGACATAAGCTTGGAAACCTTGTTGTAGAGAGAAACCTTGTAGAACCATACCTAATACAATCGCAAGAGCAGACGCACCTAACATCAGTGGCAGAACAGGCTTTTTGGTGAGTGCGCCCCACAGAATCATCACTGGTGGGATGATCAAAAGGATATTGAAGTTGTATAGGCTATCCAGTCCCGCAAGAATTTGAGTGACCTTTTCTGGTTCACCTACGTTCGCGATATCTGCACTTTGTCCAGCAAAGAAGAAGACAACTGATGCAATCACAAACCCAGGCAGCGTTGTGTAAAGCATGTGCTGAATGTGTTCGTACAATGTGGTGCCTGAAACGACAGGCGCAAAGTTAGTTGAGTCTGAAAGAGGGGAGATCTTGTCGCCAAAATATGCGCCAGAAACAACAGCACCCGCGGCAGCTGCCAATGATACATCTAGACCGGCCGCAACGCCCATCAGTGCAACACCAACCGTGCCCGCAGATCCCCAAGAAGTACCAGTACATACAGAGACAACAGCAGTAACGAAAAAGGCAGCGATAAGTATGTATTCAGCGCTGATGACTTTAAGCCCCCAGTAAACCATATAAGGGATCGTGCCACTGATCATCCAGCTTGCGATAAGACCGCCCACCGAAACCAATATCAAGATAACAGGCATCGCTTTTGCAAGTTTCTCAACAATCGCGTTGATGATGTCATCCCAGTTGTAGCCCATCTTCCAAGCAATGCATGCGGTGAAAGTCGCAGAAATGAGTAGCAGAACTTCAATGCGAAGTCCTAAAACACCGTATCCAATAGCAAGTAGCGCAAACATAACGGCGATGGGCGCTAATGCTAATCCGAACGATGGTAGAGGCTTTGAGTTATTCATATTTGTTGTCCTCAGGTGAATGTAGGGTTTGTTCGGAATGGATAATAAGCGTGCTCTGAAATCGAAAGTGCGACTTCAATGCTGTTTTCATGTAAGCGGTTACATGAGGTGTATACATGAGATTTTGGTCACATTTCGTCTCATTTTAGTGCTTGATTGACTTAACCGTCTGCCTTTCAACCAGTGTCGCTTCGAATTTATGTTGCTTAGGAGGGGCGTATCCTGCGGCTTTAAGTTTTATGGCAAGGTTAGCCGCATAAGTCGACATCTCGTCGATAGGGTTGTGCATGGTGGTTAACCGAGGGTAAAGATAGCGAGCGAGCAAAACATCATCAAAGCCGATCACAGAAATATCGTTGGGAACCGAGATGCCTTGATCTTGCAAGCTCGTCATTAAGCCTGCAGCCATTACATCATTGAAGGTGACGGCGGCTGTGACCTCGGGGCATTGGTTTACTAAGATGTCACCCGCCGCTTCACCACCTGATTCACTAAAGTTTTGGTTGATGATCCAATTAGGCTGTATTTCGATATTGGCCGCTTTCATCGCTTCTTGGTAGCCCTGTAAACGGTCTGTTCGGTCTTGGATTGGAAGGTCGCTCGAGACATAGGCGATTTTTCGATGACCCAGCTCGATGAGGTGCTGTACTGATATTTGAGATCCGAGTTTATTATCTACCCATACAGAGCGATTTGATATTTGAGCAATCGTGCGGTTGAGTAAAACCATTGCAGGTAATTGAGCGGAGTAACGCAGTAACGTGGTGTCATCGAGCATCTTTGAATGAATGACCATTGCTTCACAACCTTGGCTGATAAGAAAGTCGAGGCCTTCTTTTTCTCGCTGAGCATTGTGTCCGCCACTTACCACGACCAATTGGTAACCATTGGTTCTAGCCACTTCTTCGACACTCTTCGCGACCAGAGCAAAAAATGGATCGGCAAGGTTGCCAGTCAGTAATCCAAGCGTATTGCTGCTTCTACTTGCCAAGGCTGTTGCGCGAGCATCTTTGTGGTAATTGAGCTCTTTTACTGCACGTTCTACGCGCTCTAGCGTGATAGGTTCAACGTAGCAGGTTCGGTTTAATACACGAGAAACCGTTGCTGTTGAAACCCCTGCAAGTGCTGCTACATCTTTTATTGTTGCCACGTTTAATTCTGCTAAGCATAGAAAGGCTGCGAGTGTAGCGAATCTCTAATATTTAATATGTTAATAAGGTCAAAGCTATTAACTCTTGATTGAGAATATTAGTCGAATACTGAAAATATCTAACGTACGTGCTTAGCTATTATCTTCGCCAGCGTCACAATCCCTTCTTTCCACTCTTTGCTCTCCTCAATGTTAGCGACAGTGAAGCGCAAGCAGTGTTTGTATTGGTCATTGGTCCCAAACACTGTACCGGGTAAAATCCCCAACTTATGCTTTAAGCAGTCTTGATAGACGGCATAGCTGTCGACCGACTCAGGCAGTGTTATCCAGTTGAGAAATGAGCCTTCCGGCTTTGATAGGTGGTAGTGTCCGACAAGGTGCGGGTAACTATCAAGAGCTTGAATTAACAAGCTTTGGAACTGTTTTTGATTGGTTTGATAGAGCCGTTTCATTTTGGATAAATGACTGCGATATTTACCGGTAGTGAGGAATTGACCCACCGCGGATTGCATGAGGTTTGAGCTGCCCATGTTGTCACATAAAAGGTACTTTTCGACCAAGGGCTGATAGCGCCCCGACAGTAACCAGCCGATTCGTAAGCGTGAGTCTAAGGTTTTAGACAATGAGTTGACGTAGATGACTCTATCTTGATCATCCAGTTCTTTGAGGCTCGCGATTGGTGTGTCGAATGCCAAGCTACCGAACACATCGTCTTCGATAATCGGTAAGGATCCGGTGATCTCCAGTAATGCTTTTCGATTCGCCAATGGCATCCGTGAACCGGTTGGATTGGTAAAGTTTGGCGTTAGCAGTAAGGTTTTCACTTCCCATTTGCCCAGCGCACTTTGTAGTGATGGGATATCAATACCGTGGCTAACGCTGCTGGGAATTTCAAGGGCTTGTAAGCCAAGCGACTCAAGTAAAAGTAGATTGCCGAAGTAACATGGCGACTCGACCGCCACGATGTCCCCCGGCTTGGTGAGCGCACGTAAAGCTAAACTGATCGCCTGTTGAGCTCCATGAGTAATCGCAATCTCTTTCGATCCCGCAGGCACACCAAGATCATGGGTGATCTTTAACAATTGCTTTACTAATTGCTCGTCTCCAGGAGGCAGTTGGTAATAACCGGGAAGCTGAGTTTGCAAACGACTGTGGCGACCGATCTCGGCGTACAAGCTACGAATCGCAGGGTTGTTGATATTGGGGTGTGCTGAGCCTGCCAATAGTTTTAGACGACCTTTTGGACGAGAGAGTACCGATTTGGTGACAGATAATAGATCAACTTTTTGAGGTTGGCTTGATGCATCCCAGCTAGTGGTGTTGGGTGCTTTCACGCGATAACCCGACTTGGGAACCGAATAAACCCAGCCTGTCGCTTCCAGTTCTTGGTAGGCACGAATAACGGTATTTTTGCTCACGCCAAGTTGTTCGCTTAATTGGCGAATTGAGGGAAGGCGATCGTCTGGATGAAAGAGTCCTTTATCAATTTGAGCCTTAATATGTTGTTCGGTAGCAAGGTATTTATTGCCGCTGAGTTCTGCTTCCACGTTTTTCTCCCTCGTTGCTCACTCTCAATCTGTAACCATTTAAAGTGTTATATCTGTATCTTTATTAGTTATCTGTACCCAACTAAGGTAACAGCATTGATGAAGAGTTGACCAGAGGTTTGTAATGCTGATTAAAATGATTCCGTTCGTGTTTGTAATATTGTGGTCGTCAGGCTTTGTTGGCGCTCGTCTTGGCGTGGAATACGCGGAACCCGCAACATTACTTTCACTGAGGATGGTAGCCAACGTAGCGCTGTTCTTAGTTTTGATTGCAATCCTTAAGCGTCGTATCCCTCGTGGTCGTGCATTCTTCCATGCTTGTGTGGTTGGCATCTTGATTCATGGTTTCTACCTTAGTGGCACTTATCTGGCAATTGATATGGGTATGCCTGCCGGGTTGAGTTCTCTACTTGTTGGCTTACAACCGATTCTCACCGCATTAATTATGATCAGCTGTACTTCGCAGCGTTTTAATTTTGCACAGTGGTTGGGATTAGCGCTTGGTTTTGCGGGTATTAGTTTGGTGTTGATGGGCAATATTGAATGGCAGTCAGACGACCAAAAAGGCTTGGCAACGTTATTGTGTTTGGTTTCTTTGGTTGGTATTACCTGCGGGACTCTGTATCAGAAGCGCTTCTGTCAGGGCACTGATATGGTCGGCGGTGCGATGGTGCAATATTTGGCTTCTGCAGCGTTGTTTCTGCCGTTCGCAATGCGTTATGAAACTATGCAAGTGAACTGGACGGTAGAATTCACGTTGACTCTAATCTGGCTGGTGGTCGTTCTGTCTTGTGTTGCCATCCTATTGTTGCTTTACATGGTAGAGCACGGTGCATCTTCAAGTGTGGCTTCGGTCTTTTACTTGGTGCCACCGACGACAGCAATCCAAGCGTGGCTTATTTTCGGTGAGTCGTTCGACATCTATGGCGCGATGGGCTTTGCCTTGTCTGCTGCGGCGGTTTATTTGGTGGTGAGGAAGCCAGAATGGATTAAGGCTCGCAGGCGAACAGTGTTAGAGCGGTAGTGTGTATATCATAATTAACTCCACTTAACGTCAGTAACTAGAAACAAAAAAGAGCCTGAATATTCAGACTCTTTCTGTATCAAATATTGGCTAGCGACTTTTGATTAGCGCTTCATCAAGCAAGCATATGCCGTAGTAAACGGTGCTTCTTGGTATTGCTTAAGGCCAGTTTCTTTGAATTTCATCATTAGAGGGTTGCGCTTGAGGCTCTCTTTGATGTCAGCAGGTGATACAACGGTTACGTCTAGGCCGTCGATCAGTTGAATTGCTGCTTCTAGTTTGAAACCAAAGCCACCGCCAGCAAATTTGCCTTTAGTTTGGCGTTGACGAATTACAACTTTATCTACTTGGTAATCTTCCATTAACTTTGCAAAAGAGAATTGAAAGTCTTTCATATTCTGTGTGTCGTTTGCGTCGCTAATTGAAACTTTAGAAACTCGGCAATCAGGAATGTTAAATACACCATCTGATAGAGAAAGAAGACAGATGACTGCATCGTTACCTTTGATTTCAACACCACAAATTTTCATGTTCTTACCTACTTATTTTAGAGCCCTACATTATGGTGTTATTTCTCACACTTCTCCAGTATTTGCGCGTACTCAGCGGCAAATAAGTCTAAATCAGAGCATACTTTAATGTTTGAGAGTTAACCTCTGGTTGAATAATCACCACGAAAATTAACGATATCGTTTGCTATGAGATAGGGCTCACAAATCCTTAGTGAGATTGCATATGTGTGCTGTATATTGCGCGCGCATCCCTATTTGAAGTGTGGTTATTAATCCCAATGAATATCAATAATTTTTCGATTAAGAGTAAAATCGCGATCCCGCTGTTGGTGATTGTGATTGTTTTTTCTACCGTTACTGTACTCAACGTTATCAGATCAAATGCTCAAGCTGCGATTAATAACGAGCTCAATAATGTGGTTCAGCCTGTGCTAGATAACCTAGAAGATGGCTACCGAGATATCTACCAAATTATCGCTTCGGCACAAGGTTTGTTGCTTGCTAAAGACCAAGCGGCGATTGAGTACCAAAAGTTTGAATTTAAAGACAACGCTTACAAAGCGGTTCCTCGTTTTCAAAGTGTCGAAACCTTGTATCAAGCGGGCGTGTTGGATCCATCTTCACGTGGTGAGTTATCAAAGCTTGTGAACGCGATGAGTAAGTGGGTGGCGCTGCATGAACCAATGTTTGCAGACCCTGCGAACGCGCACCAATACAATATTGATTACTCACCTGCATTAGATGCCGAGTTTGCGACTATTCGTAAGCAACTGCGTGATATCAGAACCTTGATTGAACTGAAGCAGAAAGAGCTTCGCCAGCAAGCCGATGACTCTATTGAATCAAGTAAGTTGATCATCGAAGTCGGTATGGCCGTTGCTGTATTCGCTGCAATCTTCGCGATGTGGTTGTCGAACCGTTTCATTATTCAACCCATTCAGAACGTTGAGAAAGCGATGAATGAAATCGCTTCGGGTGACGGTAATCTGTCTCAACGAATGAAGGTCGAAGGTAATGATGAGATTGCTCGTTTAAGCTCTGCTTTCAATCAGTTTGTTGGCAAGATCCACGTCACGGTCGAACAAGTTATTTTCACATCGAATGCGGTACGCGCTGAGATGGAAAACATCAAATCGTTAACCCAGAGTGTTGCTGAGTTCTCTTCAAATCAGCAGCGAGAAAGTGAAGTAGTCGCGGCGGCGGTTCATGAGATGCAAGCAACCAGTGAAGTGGTCAGTGGCAATGCATTAGATGCAGCAACCGCAAGTAACGTGGCGAACCATGAAGTGGAATCGGCAGATACCACGCTTGGCTTGACCGTGACTTCGATTGAACGCCTTGCGCAAGATATTGAGAACGCGGGTGGTGTAGTTCAAGAACTGGACACAGATGTGAAGAACATCGCCTCAATCCTTGGTGTGATCAAAGGTATTGCAGAACAAACTAACCTATTGGCATTAAATGCTGCGATTGAAGCAGCACGTGCCGGTGAACAAGGTCGTGGCTTTGCGGTTGTAGCTGATGAAGTTCGTGCGCTTGCAAGTAAAACTCAAGACAGCACTGGCGAAATTCAATCAATGATTGAACGCTTAGAAGTTGGTGCGAAACACGCGGTTGGTGTAATGACTGAAAGCAAAGTGAGTGGCGAGAAAACCATTGTTCAGGCAGGAACAGCGGCATCTTCATTGAGTGAGATTCGCAACTCAATCGGAAAGATGAACGACATGAACACACAAATCGCAACGGCGGCTTCGCAACAGTCTCAAGTGTCTGAAGAAGTGAATAAGAATGTTCAACGCATCGCTGAAAGCACAATGCAAATGGTTGAAATGGCGAGCAGCGCAGAAAATGCATGTATGGCATTGGCAGAACAGTGTGAGGCGCTAGATAGCCTAGTGTCTCAGTTTGAAGTTTAATTTTCAAAGTAGACAGACGAATATGAGCTGATACTGGTTGTTCGTTTGAATTCCATTAATCAGCGCTGAAGGTCAAAAAAGCCCATGCTCAATGAGTACGGGCTTTCTTTTAGATACTAGGTCGGTTTTGAGACCTAATTAATCGTTCGGTATTAGCTGCTGCGACCGTCTTTGTATGTGTAACGGTAGTCAACTTTTACGTTCGCTTGGTAATGAACATCGCCGCTCATGTTAGTGATTTTTTTCACTTCCATGTTCGCGTCATCAATCTTGAACGAATCGTATTTGGTTGTTTGTTGGAACTGTGGCAGTTCTCTTGAAAGCTCAAAAGGTGTTTTTGCGCTTAACTCATCCATAAGGTTAGTTCCTGCATCGTATGCTTCCGCTTCAGTAACAAATGTATCAGATTTTAGCGTTGTTTCTTGAATCGTTGTTTTGGTTGCTGCGAACGCTGTTGTGCTGAGTACAAGAGTTGATGCAAGTATGATTAATTTTTTCATAGGAGTACCTTACTGTGTTGAAGTACCTGTGTTCCGGTACAGAACCAACATATCAATGAAGTGGTAGGAGGAGTGTCAGGGGGAAATACGATTTTGTTAGTGTTCGGTAAGGAGTTTTGAGAAATGTCAGGTATCGGTTGGCGTTATTTTAATCAGTTGTGGCTGGCGAAGATTTATGCGCAAAGCATATCAAGCAAGGTGACACTGATATCTATCTTCAATACACTGTATGGGTAACCAAAATTCAGCATAAGGTAAAGGCATGGCCAATTGGGAAGGGGTAATTGAGTTTGTTGCAGTGGCAGAGCGTGAAAGCTTTACTGGTGCGGCGCAGAAACTCGCTACGTCGGTGGCTCAAATCAGTCGTAGGGTCGCAAACCTCGAAGAACGACTCGCAGTGAAACTGCTCAATCGAACGACCCGAAAGGTGTCTCTAACAGAGGCTGGGCAACTCTATTATCAGCAGTGTAAGTTGCTGGTCGAGGGCTTAGAAATTGCTGAGCTTGCGGTCACGCAGATGCAATCCACACCAAAAGGCTTACTGAAAGTCACCGCGCCTGTGACTTATGGTGAGCGCCAACTTGCTCCGATACTTCATCAATTCTTAAATCTTCACCCACAAGTAGAACTTGAGTTGATGCTGACTAATCAAAAGCTCGACCTAATCGACTCGGGTGTTGATGTAGCGATTCGTCTTGGTCGCTTAGAAGACTCAAGTCTTGTGGCGAAGAAGCTCTCTCAACGCCAACTCTATGTATGTGCCAGCCCTGAATATATTGAACGTTATGGGGAACCGCATACATTATCTGAATTAAATAATCATCAATGCTTAGTTGGTGGATTTGAACACTGGCGCTTTAAAGAAAATGGTCGCCCTCGTTCGGTTCGTGTTAACGGACGCATTAAGTGCAACAGTGGTTTAGCGTTATTAGATGCTGCGAAGCAGAGCATTGGCTTGGTGCAGTTACCTGAATACTACGTGAGTGAAGATCTAGACTCTGGAGAGTTAGTCGAAGTGCTTTCCGATTACCGAGACGACAAAGAAGGGATCTGGGCGTTGTACCCTCAGAACCGTAATCTATCTTCAAAGGTTCGCCTGCTGGTGGATTTCCTGTCTGAGCAATTGGATTAGTTTATGATCTAAAGCCACCAACGATAAAAAAAACGGGCTTCAGAATAGATATTCTGAAGCCCGTTTACTTTTAATGATGATAGCTTTGAACGTTGAGTAGCGTTCACTTACTCGACATTAGACAGTGAAGCGATCCACTAAATGATACAGCTCATTTGCACGACTGTTGAGGTTTTGGCTACCGGTGCGGTTTTGATTTGCTAGTGCCGCCGATTGTGAGCTTTGGTCTGAAATCACTACAATGCGTTGAGATATCTCTTGGCCGACAATATTCTGCTGTTCTGTTGCCGTAGCAATAAGCGAGTTCATGTCCATGATGGTATCTATCGATTCTTGGATCTTCGCCAGTGCAGCGGCGGCAGCGTTTGCTTCTTCCACGGTTTGAGCACTGCGATTTTGGCTTGAGTCCATCGCTTTTACAGCGGCGTCTGAAGCGGCTCTTAGTTGCTCAATCATCTTATGAATATCGCCCGTGCTCTCTTGAGTTCGGCTTGCCAGTTTACGTACCTCATCAGCTACCACTGCAAAACCACGACCTTGTTCACCTGCACGCGCAGCTTCAATCGCGGCATTCAATGCAAGTAGGTTAGTTTGCTCGGCAATATCTTGGATAACTGCCAGTGAAGAGGAGATGTTCTGCACATCGCCTTCTAATCGTGATACTACGGTGTTGGCTTCTGAAACTTCGCTCGCTAGGCCTGCAACCGAATCTGCAGCTGCGTTTACGATCTGTTGTGCTTCTTTGGCATTGCCCTCTGCAAGTTTAGCGGAATCAGCGGCTTGGCTTGCGTTGCTAGAGATTTCTTGCGCCGTTGTGGTCATCTCAGTCATCGCCGTTGCAACTTGTTCTGTCTCTTCACGTTGGCCTGTAGCAATTTCGTCGACCTGAGCGGCGCGAGAAGACATGCTAGATGTCTCGGCTACGACTTGCTGACCGACATCACTGACGCTGCGAATGATGGTTTGCAGGCTGGCAACAAAGGCATTGAAGTTTTCACTGAGCTTAGTGAACTCGGGCGCTTTGAAGGTTTCCATTCGGGCGGTTAAGTCGGCTTCACCACTTGCGAATGCGCTGATTGAACGGTCAAACTGCTCAAGTGGCTTCATAATGGTGCGGTTCACAGCAACAGCAAACGCTGCGACAACAAGGGCAATCAATCCGCAGAAAATAGCGATGGCAGTCAGTGAGCTTTGCAGCGCAGCGTTCGAGCTCTTTTTCATTTCTGCAATGACAGCATCAATGTCGTCAGTATAAAAACCGGTACCAAGCATCAAATCCCATTGTGGGATGAATATTGAATAGCTGAGTTTTGGTAGGGCTTCAGATTGACCAAGTTTAGGAAAGTAGTAGGTGGTGAATTCGCCAAGCTTTGAGTTCTTGATGAGGTCACGAATCAGGTAATTGCCTTTTTTGTCTTGCAGGTCGTAGTAGTTTTTCCCAATGCCATCCGTATTTTGTCCGACTACCACTCTCACACCTTTAGAGTCGTAACCAAAGATGTAACCAGATTCGCCATACTCGAGTGTTCTTAAGGTTGGCAAGGCCTCTTCTAATGTTGCACCTCTTTCCAAGAATGGGCTGATAGAAGATTGAGCCATTTGCAGATACGCTTTGAGTTCCTTTTCTTTCATCGCCATCATATTGCTACGCGTCGATTCTACTTGTTGTGCGGTTAGCTCAGTGCTCTTCATATACGTCACACTCATCATCCCGATTGCCATCAGTAGCAGTGGAATGAAAGAGAGGATATAAAGGCGGTTTTTGATGGTTAGGGTCATGTCACGCTTCCTGTGTGATTGTCTCATGCAATTTTCAACACATTATTAATGTGGTTTCAAAATGTAAATGGGCTTGTTGTTTAATTGTTACCCTAGAGTGTTTTTGTTTTATAAATATGATGACGGTTAAGTTTTTAAGGTGAGAAGCCTTGCAATTAGAGGCTTAAGAGCGAAAAAGTGAGTTTGTATCGATGCTTTTGAAATCGACGCTGCTTTGTTAGAATGCGACGCTTTGTAGCATCCTGCTATGTCTATTCGTTAAGTGAGAAAGATTCATGAACAAAAGCCATGTGACTATTGGTTTAACTAACCCAAAGAGCCCGACAAACGTTGGTGCTGTTATGCGCGCGGCTGGTTGTTACCAAGTCGACGAAGTTAGATACACAGGGCAACGCTACGAAAAAGCCGCGAAATTTCACACCGATACCAAGAGTGCTGCGCGTACCATCCCGTTGACCGGTGTTGAGTCGTTTTTAGACAATCTTGATCCAGAAACTAAGATCGTTTGTGTGGAACTCGCTGAAGGTGCAACACCACTGCCGCGTTTTAAACACCCAGAAAATGCCATTTATATCTTTGGCCCTGAAGACGGCTCTATTTCTCAAGATGTTGCCGATAGAGCAGATCACGTTGTGTACGTTCCAACAGTTGGCTGCATGAACTTAGCCGCAACAGTGAATGTGCTACTTTACGATCGTCTTGCTAAATCTGATGAAATGGATGAGAGCAACGAGCTGATTAAGAAAAGTCGTGATAACCGTAATCACCTGCTAATCAAAGAAAAGTAAATCTCTACTTCTAGTGTTATCTATCCCGTACGCAATCGGATATTATCTTGAGTTCATTACCAGATAATTGAAGGGTTAGATAACACTATGGAAGACAAGCAATTACTTGCCGCACTACAACAACACCCTGTCCTCGATCTCTATCAGTTATTCCAAGAAGTTGGTCAAAATCGCTCTCTGTACGTATTGTTAGAGAGGCTATCTTCCCTTAAAGAACATCATCAATTGAGCACTCGTCTCAGCCCTTTTAAGCCTCACATCGAAGGGTTACTGGCTCAATTCGATAGCACCACACCTGACAGTGAAATCCTCAAGGCAGTTGCTCTTCAGTCAGAGATTCATCAACGAGGCCACAGCATGAGCCGTTACATCATGACATCAGATAATCATCGTCATTTTTCTCCAAGTGCAGACTTAGTCTTGTTTGGTGACTCGATCACTGAATGGGCTCCGTGGGCGGATATTTTCCGTGATGTTTCTATGGTCAATCGCGGCTTAGCGGGGGATACCACAACCGGCATGTTACGCCGCATTGATACCACGTTAAACGTGAAGCCAAAGCTGGTGTGTTTTATGGCAGGGATAAACGATTTAGCGCAAGGTTACGATGTCGAGCATATCTACCAGAACTACGTTGATATGCTTAAGGTGTGGCAAGAAAACGATATTCGAATATTGGTGCAATCAACGCTTTATGTAGGGTCTAAACTGCAAAGCTTGAACCCTCAGGTTTCAGAATTAAACCAAAGACTAGAAGCTTATTGCAGACAGCATGATATCGAGTTTTTGGATGTGAACCGTGTTCTAGCACCTAATCAATTACTATCAAATGGATATAGTTGTGACGATCTGCATTTGAATGCCAAGGCTTATCAAGCTTGGGCTGAGGTTCTTCAACCTGCGATAGCTGAGTTACTAAAATAAACCCATCTAGATAGCTAAGTTGATAGATAGACAGTTTAGTTAATACAACAGAATCCAAGCCCTAAACCTGTTCGGTGAACCAAAGGACATCAATTTGAACCTGAGACAACTGGAAGTCTTTTACGCCATTATGCAGACCGGAACCGTATCTGGAGCTGCACGCAGCTTGCATGTGTCCCAGCCTAATGTGACGCGTATTTTGGCGCACACCGAGCAGCAGTTAGGGTTTGGCTTGTTCGAGCGTGTCAAAGGGCGATTGGTGCCAACGGTTGAAGCGAAAACCTTGTTACCGGAAGCGGAGAAGGTCTACCAACAACTGGGTCAATTTCGTTCTTTGACTAATAAAGTGAAGCAAGGCCATCAGCATCTACGTATTGGTGCGCCGCCGATATTGGCGACCAAATTGCTGACTCCGGTAATAGCCCAAATGTCTCGTGAACAAGAGCTCTCTTTTGAGTTGTTGACTGCTAACCGTGATGAACTTTGTGCTGGGCTATTAAAGCATGAGCTCGATATTGCTATCGCGTTTGGCGATGAAGCACCGCCGGCGATATTAAGTGAAACACTCTTAACTGAATCACTCAAGGTTCTGGTTCCATCCCACACTGTTGAACAGTTACCGACTGAATTAACCCTTGATGACCTGATCAATTATCCCTTACCAATCATCGGGCTTGATAGCCGCGATCCATTAGGCCTCCTATTACATCAAAGCCTTATTGCGCGAGATGAGCATTATCACCATCCGATATCGGTACGTGGATACAGCGCGGCGGCGGAACTGGTTAAGCACCAAGCGGGGTTTGCGATTGTGGATCCGTGGACGGCAGAGCAATATCAAAATGACGATGCAGTCTGTGTGTTGCCACTTCAACCAGACATCCAATTTTCGGTCTCGATGCTTTGCGCAGAGCACACCCCTCAGTCGATTTCCGTTAAGCAATTGATTACTTCATTGAAGAGCCATACTCAGCCTATAACTTAAGGTTATAGGCTCGCCATAAATAGGTATTCGGCAGCTTCTAAGTTCTTAATTAAAGTAAATCCATACAAGGACTTATTAATTAGGAATGCTCATGTCTATCGCTCAACCTTACCTTCTTTTTCTTGGGGATGTTACTGACCCACTGGCCGCAAAAACAGCTCGTGGTATTCATCAGTGGCGACCAGAAATCTGCCTTGGCCAGTTACGTTTAACAGAAGAGACAGTTTCTCTTGGTTTGATGGATCTGACTTTGCAACAGGCACAAGCGCAGGGTGCGAAAACGCTAGTGATTGGCACTGCAAACCCGGGCGGCGTTATTCCTGAGTCATGGCAACCAACCATATTGGCAGCTGCAGAAATGGGATTTGAGATTGCATCCGGCATGCACCAGCGCTTGAGTGAATTCTCACCGCTTGCTGACATGCAACAGCGAGGATTGACTAAGCTTCATGATGTACGCCATTTTGATGGTGATCTAAACGTTGGTAACGGTAAGTCTCGCCTAGGCAAGCGCCTGCTCACGGTCGGAACCGATTGTTCGGTAGGCAAAATGTTTTCGGCGTTGGCGATTGAAAAATCACTTAAAGAAGCGGGAACATCTGCTCAGTTCAAAGCGACAGGGCAGACAGGTATTTTGATTGAAGGCAGCGGTATTTCGATTGATGCTGTGGTTGCAGATTTCATTTCTGGCGCGGTTGAAGCGATCAGCTCTGAATTTACCGATCACGAATGGGACATTATTGAAGGGCAGGGTTCTTTGTTCAACCCTTCTTTTGCAGGCGTGAGCTTGGGTTTGTTGCATGGCGCGCAAGCTGATGCTTTGGTGCTGTGTCATGAAGTAGGACGACCACATATTCGCAACCTTCCGCATGCTAAACTACCAACGATTGAACAGACGATTGATGTTAACTTGCAGGCGGCACGACTGACAAATCCAGATGTGAAGTTGGTGGGTATTTGCCTGAACACATCGGCTATTAGCATTGAAGAGGCTGAGACATTGTGCCAAGAATGGACCACACTCTATCAAGTGCCCGTGACGGATCCGGTGCGATTTGGTGTACAACATATTACTGATCATTTGCGACATTCACTTTAACGACTTCATCATTTCTACGTTTCCATTTGTTAAAGCGAACATCAACCGAGTGAAATTATGAAGATTACAGCAGAACCAGTTACTATCGCGATGCAAACGCCTTTTCGCATATCTCGAGGCAGCCGAACAGAGTGTCATGTTGTTCGCATTTACATTGAACATAATGGTAAACAAGCTCAAGGCGAGTGTACTCCTTACCCGCGTTATGGTGAGTCATCCGAGTCTGTGTTGGCGCAAATCCAACAAGCTTCGAGCTCTCTTGAAATGGCCTTTGAGCGTGGTATGACCGATCCTGAAGAATTACGAGATCATCTTCAGTCTTCATTGACTGGAGGAGCAGCGCGTAATGCTATCGATTGTGCGCTTTGGGATTATCAAGCGCAGCAGAACGACCAGATCTTTCCGAATAGCTTGTTCGAGTTACCTAAGCAGATTGTTACCGCTATGACAGTCTCGATTGGCACACCAGAGGCGATGGCAATACAAGCTCGAGATTATGTGGCGAACGGTGCGAAACTTCTAAAAGTGAAGCTTGATGGTGAGCAAGTAGTAGAGCGTGTACGCGCTGTCCGAGAAGCGGCTCCTGGGGTTAAAATTGTACTGGATGCCAATGAAGCATGGACTGGGCTGAACCTTGAAGAGCTGTTCAATCAGCTGACTGAGTTTGATATCGCGATGATCGAGCAACCTTTACCACAACAGCATGATGCCTCACTGGCACACATCAAGCATCCAATTCCACTGTGTGCTGATGAAAGCTGCCATACCAGTTCCCAACTGTCTTCGTTGTTGGGCAAGTATGAAATGGTCAACATCAAGCTTGATAAAACCGGTGGTTTGACAGAAGCATTAGCACTTGCCGAAGAAGCGCAAAGGCTCGGATTTACTCTGATGTCGGGCTGTATGCTTGGTACCTCACTGGCCATGCGTGCAGCTCTGCCGATCGCAGTGCAATCTGAAATCGTCGACCTAGATGGACCTGTATTACTTGGTCAAGACGTGTCGCCAGCACTGACTTATCAAGATGGGATGATCATTCTTTAACTCGTTGAGTTTCAACCAGTAGTTTTACATGACATCAATGAAATCGCGTGAGTGAAAGCTTGTGCGATTTTTGTTGGTATTAATAAACCTTAACTGATTAATATTATGAAAGTTATATTAAGTGTTCTTGTACTGCAGTTCATGTTGATCCGAGGTCATCATGAACTCAATGAATTTTCTCGTTTTTAAAGGCGTATAACGAGCGTATGGATACATCATAATGAATGGACGTGTTGTTCCTGAATACTCTTGTAATACTTCGACTAGCTCTCCCTTTTGTAGCTCTTGCTCAACCGTGAAGCGATAGACCTGCATGAGCCCTGCACCACTTTTAACCAATGTCAGCGTGGCTAAGAAATCTTCCTGACACAGTAAACGTCCCTTCGTTTCTACTTTGATGAGATCGCCTTTAGAAAGAAATGTCCATGGTACTTTTCGACCACTGCTAGGCAATATGTACTGTATACATTCATGCTCCTGAAGATCAGCAACAACACTTGGTGCGGGGTGATTTTTTAAGTATGACGGCGCAGCAACAATGATGAGCTCTGCATCCTCAAGGCGTCGTGCAATCAAACCGGAATCATGCAACTCACTCCCTCTAATGGCTACGTCATAATTATCCTCCGAAAAATCAATGTTTTGATTACTGACCTCTATGTTGATTTTCAACTGTGGGTAAAGGTCACAAAACTGATTTATCCGTGGTAGTAAGCGGTAATGTGCATACAGAGTAGGGACACTAATGCTAAGTACTCCCACCGGTTCTTGAGTTTCTCCCGATATTTTTTCTTCTGCTTCAATTAATTGATTCAAGGCATTTCGACAATCCACGTAATAACGTTGACCTGTATCTGTCGTTCTCATATTGCGAGTTGTTCTAATGAACAGTCGAGTTTGTAATCTCTTTTCGAGTCGAGCAATAGAACGGCTGACTGCTGCAGGTGTCACACCAGCAGCATTAGCAGCGGCCGTAAAGCTGCCAGTTTCCACGGTAAGGCAAAAAAGCTCGATGCTGCTCATTTGTACATTGTCAAAATATCGTTGCATAACGCCCTCATAGATTGATTACATTGTGTATCAACTGTAATGACTTAAAGCTCATTTTTCAATTTTAAGTAACAGGTTATCTTAACCTCCATCATCAAGATGCCGAGTTAGAACCAGAATCTAGACAAGATATGGACTCTACATTGGCAACCAAATAATGAGGACGAATTCAAAATGCCATACGTCAATATTAAAGTGACACGAGAAGGTGTGACTGCTGAACAAAAGAAACGTCTGATTGAAGGAACAACTGATCTGCTCTATCAAGTGCTCGATAAACCAAAATCAACGGTATTTGTCGTGATTGACGAAGTGGAAACCGATAATTGGGGTGTTGGCGGGGAGACAGTAACAACACTTCGAAACAAACAGGAATCTGTCAAAGAATAGATTTTAAACTTTCTATTTAACCATTTGCTATTTCTATACCTAAGTAACATTAGTGATCGATAAATCGTCGATCACCTTAAACCATATACTGGAGAAAATCGTATGAAAGCTGCTGTTATTCATAATTTTGGTGGACCTGAAGAAATTAAATTTGAAGAGGTTCCAACATCTCAACCAGGTCCTGGAGAAGTGTTGATAAAAACACAGGCGATTGGTACAAATCGACTTGATCATTATGTTCGTTTAGGACAGATTTCACCGGATTTAACATTCCCTCATGTTCTGGGCTCTGATGCTGTCGGCCAGGTGGTTGAACTTGGAGATGACGTTACTGGATTTGATATCGGTGATCGTGTTATTTCGATGCCTGGTTATCCACTTGATCCAGCAGAATCGCATGTCCGTCCGGTTACTGTAGCCAACAGTTATGCGATTCCGGGTGCTCATCGTCAGGGAACCTACTCAGAATATATTGTTGTACCAGCACAGTGGTTGCTAATTGATAATACTGGATTACCTGTTGAGCAGATAGCCGCATTACCAGTGCCTCTGTTAATCGCCATTCGTTCTATTGAAATTGTTGGTGAAGTTAAAGCAGGTGATACCGTCTTAGTACATGCGGGCGCTTCAAGTACAGGGATGATGAGCATTCAAATTGCAAAAGCACTTGGTGCTCGTGTCGTTACTACGGTACAAAATGAAGACTCAGCTAACATTGCTAAAGATTGTGGCGCTGATTTTGTTATCAATTCTTCTGAGCAAGATTTTGTTGCTGCTATCAATGAATGGACTGCAGGCAAAGGCGTGGACGTTGCTATTGATAATTTAGGAGGTGATATTCTTCAACAAACGATTAATGTCGTACGCCCTCAGGGCATTATCGTCACAATGGGCTTCATGGCTGGTACTGAAGCGACAATAGATGTTCGTAATTTCTTCTTTACCCAAAAGCAGTTACGAGGAACATTAGTTGGAGATATTGAAGATTTTTCACGATGGCTTCCAGCAATCAAAAAAGGGCAAATCAAACCATTGATTGATAGTACACTACCGTTATCTTTGGCAGCGAAAGCTCATGAACGAATGGCAAGCAATCAAGCGCTTGGAGCGATTGTACTTATTCCTTAATGTCATCATTGTTAGGGGGAAGGTAATCAAATATGTCATTGTCAGTTACCTTAATAACTAGAACTTGCTTCCTTATAGTTGTTAGGTGCAGATAAAGTACTTCAGACCATTAAAGTCGTTCTTTGGAACAACGGCGTTAATGGTCATACAAACTTCGTGGAAAATATTTTAGTCACTCAGATCCAAAGGTTAATTTTGAAGTTGTTCCCTATGTTTTAGTCTCTTCACAACGTCATACACAATTCTCTAGTTAAACGAGTTTAAGTCTATGTCATAACGTTCCAATACTTCTTGAAACTGAAGTTTTTTTTGACCGGCGGCTACAGCCATAACTTTGGCTGTTACATCCGAAATCTCGCCTTTCGTGATTCCAGTTTTTTTTGCCTGCTTTAAGTAATAGTTTGTACATGGCAGACAATTCATCCCCATGGCAGCGGCTAAACCGACTAGAAGTTCAGTCTTAGAGTCTAAGTATTCATTATCATGAGTTGAACGATAAAATGCGCCATAGGGCTCTTGGTGCTTTCCTAGCATAAAAACCATCCATTATTTGTGGGTATGTTAAGTAAGTTAAACTAGTGGAGATTTTATAGCAAGGAAGAAGTAAATGGTCTTGATCTAACTTGATTTGGGCAGAAGTATGGTAAGTCCCGTTTTGCGAGTGAACTGCCCAATACGATCAATCTCTATGATAAATGATCAGACTTTATTGGAAGTGCTCAAACTAAAATGCCCTCCGACAGGGATTGATAAAGTAATCACGTTTCTGTCGGTGCGGTCACTTTCTATTATCGCAAAACAGACCACGCAAGCTTTATAAAATAATTGTTATGATATCTTATGTGAAATGTTAATGATTACTCTTCATTTAATAGTTTCACTAAAGCTATTCGATGCAAGCCTAAGTAAGGCTCATGCCATAACTAATTGAATCATTAGCAGTTCCTGTTGACGATTTGATGAGAAGAAGGTGGGGCGAGTGAGCAGTCATGTCTCCAAGGTTGTAGAAGAAAAGGACAGTTTCGAGCGCCCGTTTTCGATCAAAATCCCACGTCGTAAGTGATTTGGTTGGAAAGGTATTGAGCTGCGCTTGGTATTGGCATTGGCCATGTTATCCATGACCACTATCTTCCTTTCGGTTGTCTCCAGCTTTACCTTTGACGACTTAAATCAGCGTCTTGTTGAGCTAAAAGAGAGTGAAATCCCCGCTTTAGATAACGCTGCACGCCTCAATGACATGGTGCGTGTGATTATCACGACGTCTTCTCAGCTCAGTGACGCCGAATCGAATTTAGAACGCAAACAAGCGATGCTTAAAATTGAAGACGCCATTTCCGTCATGAATAGCGTAATGGTTCAATTCCCCGATTATCACTCCTATTTTAAAGATCTTATTGCTCAAGTTAACAATAGCCTCAGTCTGTTGTACCAAAGTGAGATTGAATCTGAACAGCTCAACCAAGAACTTCGTAATCTACTCGAAGGCTTTTACCCCCTATTGCAGCAAGCCAGTGATTCACTTGATAACCTACCTGAGTCTGCCAAAGACCAGATCCAATACACACAGTTAAAATCCCTGTTGTATTACCAATTAGGCTTAGTCGAAAAACTGTATAACGACTCAAGCTTTAATGAGTTGGATTACACCAGTCTAAGATTAGAGCAGGTTGGAGAAGAGTGGTGGCAGCTTTGGGTAAGTGGCGATCTCAGAAGTACCTTTCCTGAATTAGATCATCAACTCACGGTGATTTATAACCTCGCCTCAAGTGATAGCAGCTTGTATGGGATGAAAAACAAAGCGCTCGATCATCTCTATCAAGAGCAATATTTCCTGCAAAACAGCCGTGAGCATTTGAATCAGTTAACGGTGCAAATCGAACGTAACACCAGCCAAGTGAATCGCAATATTGATCAGTCTATTCAGCAGGCGCAGCACTCTTTGCAATCGAACCAACGTTTGTCACTTTTTCTCTCTCTTTTTAGTGTGTTAGCTGCCGCGGCTATCTCATGGTTCTATGTGCGCAAGAGTATTTTAGAAAGGTTACTGCAGCTCAAAGACAACATGTTCGCGATTTCTACTGGTCACTTAGATACCGAAGTGGCCATTCGTGGCAAAGATGAAGTGACACAAATGGCTAAGTACCTAAAGGTATTTCAAACCACAGCCAAAGTTGTCAAGCAAACCAACCGTAAATTGGAGGCTGAGGTGGAAGAACGTACCTTAGCCGAGGCCAAGCTGCGTGTTACTCAGGATGAGCTTATCCAAGCTGGAAAACTGGCCGCGTTGGGGCAGTTGAGTGTTGGCATTACTCACGAGATCAACCAACCATTAACGGCCGTGAACAGTCATGTTCGAAGCGCGCAACTGTGGTTAGGTAAACAAAGGCCAGATAGGGCAGAAGAGAACCTGAAAAAGATCGAGATCTTGTTAGATAAAGTGGCTGCGATTACACGTCACTTGAAGGCATTCTCGCGCAAGAGCGATGGCAAGATTGATAACGTAAAACTGGTAAAGGTGATTAGTGATGCTATCGACTTGTTTGAAACTAGGCAAAGTAGGGTCTCGATTCAGTATTCCCCACAGAGTGACCAAATGGTTCGTGCCAACAGCATTCGCTTAGAGCAGGTGCTGGTGAATTTGATCAGCAATGCGTTGGATGCCGTTGAACATAGGGAGCAGCCTCTGCTCAGCATCTCCACCCAAGAGCATCCGAACACTATTCAAATTGCAGTTAAGGACAATGGATTAGGGATACCCGAAGAGGACATTCCTTATCTGTTTGATCCATTTTATACCCGCAAGACAACAGGCAAAGGGCTCGGGCTCGGTTTGTCTATCGCATACAACATAATTAAAGACTTTGGCGGCTCGATTCACGTCGAATCAGTTGAACACCAAGGCACCACTTTTATCGTCACTCTACCAAAAGGCACAGACTCATGACTTCAGAAAAACACATAGTTCTTATCGACGATGAAACCGACGTTGTTGAAGCTGTAAGCGAGATGTTGGAACTCGAGGGTTTTCGTGTCACTAGCTTTACCGATCCAAACCTTGGTTTAAAGTCCCTCAAAGCAAACAGTCAGTCGGTGGTGTTGTGTGATGTGCGAATGCCACAGGTCGACGGGCTTACGTTGTTAAGCTCAATCCAACATCGCGCAGCCAATGTTCCGGTATTACTGATGAGCGGGCATGGTGATATTCCGATGGCGATAGAGGCGATGAAGTTGGGTGCGTTCGACTTTCTGGAGAAACCCCTCAATGCCAGTGAGTTGTTAGAAAAGCTCGACTTGGCGTTGGCACAGTGTCAGCACAACAGTCCTGCAACGTTAGACGACGAACAGGATACAGAATTACCGATTGAATCTGTGGTTATCGGGCAATCCAAAGCGATGGACACCATCCGTAAGCAAGTGCTTGCGCTCTCTCATACTGGCGTCGATACCATTATCAACGGAGAAACGGGAACGGGCAAAGAGGTAATAGCTCGAGCTCTGCATCAATTCAGCCGTCGTAAAGCCAAACCGTTTGTCGCGATAAACTGTGGTGGCATGACAGAGAGCATTATCGAAAGTGAGTTGTTTGGTCATGAAGCGGGCTCGTTTACCAGTGCCAACAAGAAACGGATTGGCAAAATAGAACAAGCCAATGGCGGTACTCTGTTTCTTGATGAAATAGAAAGTATGCCAATTGCGGTGCAAATTAAACTGCTGCGCGTGATTCAAGAACGAATGATTGAGCGTGTAGGCGGTAATGAGTTGATACCCGTCGACATCGTTGTGGTCGCGGCCAGTAAAGCCGATCTCGCGAGCCTGAGTGAATCAGGTGAGTTCAGAGCTGATCTCTTCTATCGTCTTAATATTGCTAGTTTAAACCTTCCGGCACTGCGCCAACGCAAAGAGGACATTCAGGTGTTGTTCCGCCACTTTGTGATACAAGCGAGCCACAAGTACAAGACACGTCCATCGACGATTTATCCCGAACAGATACAGCAGCTGTGCCGACATGAATGGCCTGGAAACGTGCGTGAGCTACGTAACGTTGCCGACCGATTTGTGCTCGGTATTGTCGGTGATGGCTTCGATCTGCAATCGCCAATTTGTGAATCGACTGGGGAAGATTTCGCCTTTGAAAAGCAGATGGAGCAGTACGAGAGAAATGTATTAACCGAAGCCTTGATAGAGAGCGCAGGCAATATCAATGAGGTATCAAGCAAGCTGAATCTGCCCCGAAAAACGCTTTATCGAAAAATGAAGAAACACCAGTTGGATAAAGAGAGCTTTAAAGCCTAACTCATTAACTTGGTTCTTGAGGAGTAAAGAGTAAACATAAACCAAAAGACAAAGCGGAAGAAAAAGCACAAGACAACAATGACCCATTTATCATTTAGTCGAATGATTAACTGTTTCAAGTAATTGTAATAAAAGAGTTTTAACATTTGGCACAAAGCGTGCAATCCCTACATTGTGGCACCTGCCCACATGAGGTCATCTCACAGAAGGTAGAAATGACCGGATTAAGGAAATTAGAAAAATAATTGCTTGTTGCAAGGAGATACAAACATGAAGCAAATACTGAAAGGTTCGATTGCTCTGATACTCGGCGTTAGCTCAATGACCGCATGGGCGGCAACAGAGTCAGCAAACCTAGGACCTCGTCCCCTCTTTTTAGTCAACAATATGGATGAGAGCCCTTTGAAAACCAAGCTGCTCAGTTGTAGCGAAGGGCCTTTTCATCGTAGTGATTTTTCTATTGGGCACCGCGGAGCTGCAATGCAGTTTCCCGAGCACACCAAAGAATCTTACTTAGCGGCAATTCAGATGGGAGCCGGTGTCGTAGAGTGTGATGTGACCTTCACTAAAGATAAGGCGTTGGTATGTCGACACTCTCAAAGTGACCTGCACACCACAACTGATGTGTTGGCGCATCCTGAACTCGCTAAGAAGTGTTCAGTTCCATTTAAACCTGCGAACCCAGCGACAGGTGAAGATGCTCAGGTTGAGTGTCGTACTTCCGATTTCACGCTGGCGGAGTTTAAGACGTTAAAAGGTAAAATGGATGGGGCGAACCCGAAAGCCACCACAGTCGAAGAGTACATGAATGGTACTCCAGGTTGGAGAACCGATCTATACAGCCAGAGTGGGACGCTGATGACACACGCAGAAAGTGCGGCACTGTTTAAAGAACACGGTGTAAAGGTGACACCTGAATTGAAATCGGCAGCGGTTGAGATGCCTTTCAATGGCTTCAGCCAAGAGATGTACGCGCAAAAGCTGGTGGATGAGCTAAAAGAAGCGGGCTTTGCACCTTCAGAGACTTACTTGCAATCGTTCAACCTGGATGACGTGAAGTACTGGATCAAAGCTGCGCCAAAATTCGGCAAACAAGCGGTGTATCTTGATGACCGTGTTTACGAGCAAGCGGATTTTGTCGCGTCTGTTGAAAACATGAAAGAGCTGCACGATGCGGGTGTGAACATCATCGCGCCACCTCTGTTTGCTCTGGTTGATCTAGATGAGAACAATGAACTGGTTGCGTCTAACTACGCCAAGCTCGCTAAAGATGCAGACCTCGACATCATCGCATGGACTCTGGAACGTTCAGGCCCACTCGCGCAAGGCGGCGGTTGGTACTACAAGAGCGTGAAAGATGGTATCAACAATGATGGCGACATGATGAAAATGCTCGATGTGTTAGCACAAGATGTGGGTGTGATGGGCGTATTCAGTGACTGGCCTGCAACGGTCACTTACTACGCAAACTGCATGGACAGCGACGCCTAAGTTATCTGGATTATTGAAGAATAATAAGAGAAAAAGCAGTGAACCAAAGAGCCTTCGGGCTCTTTTTTTTACCATCAAGGTTGATGGGACAGAAATGACCCAAATGATTGGTTTTGAGTTGGACATCAATGACTCAAAAGATCTTGGTTAGTTTGATTTTTGTTTTAAGTCATTGAAATTTAGCAAATAAAAATATGGCACGAAGGCTGCAATAGCGAAGGTGACTTTCAACAATAAGTAAAAGTAAGGTTTGAATATGAAAATCAGTGTTAAAGGACTGTTAATCGCTAGCTCATTACTACTTCCTTCAATGGCTATGGCAAGCGACTGCTCTAGTCGTGGTGTGTTAGACGATCGATACTGTGATGAAAACCAAGATTTGGTCGCCGATTCACCGAAGAACCCAGATGAGTGGAATGACCCAAGCACGCTTGTGTTTACTTACACGCCAGTAGAAGACCCTGCTTTGTACAAAGATGCGTTTGCCGACTTCCAAGCTCACTTAAGCAAAATCACGGGTAAGCGAGTGATTTACTACACGGTGCACTCGAACTCTGCACAAGTAGAAGCGATGCGTTCTGGCCGTTTGCACGTAGCTGGTTTCTCTACGGGCCCAACTGGCTACGCGGTTAACCTAGCGGGCTACGTTCCAATTGCAGTGAAAGGCGATGAGTCTGGTTTCCAAGGCTACAACCTGATTACCATTGTACGCAAAGACAGTGGTATCAACACCATGGCTGATCTAAAAGGCAAAAAGGTTGCACACACTTCTGCATCATCAAACTCTGGCAACCTAGCTCCTCGTGCGTTATTCCCAGCTAAAGGGTTAGTGCCAGATGAAGACTACAAAGTGCTTTACTCAGGTAAGCATGACCAATCGATTCTAGGTGTATTCAACGGAGACTATGATGCAGCACCTGTGGCATCTGACGTGTACGATCGTATGGTGGCAGCAGGTCGTGTTGATGATTCTGAGCTTAAGATCATCTACCGTAGCCCGCGCTTCCCAACGTCTGCGTTTGGTTACGCGTACAACCTAAAACCGGAGCTGGTTGAGAAGATCAACGAAGCTTTCTTTAGCTACCGCTTCACACCAGAGATGAGCGCATCATTCAAAGGTGCAGACCGCTTCTCACCAATCAGCTACAAAGAAGAGTGGGACGTGATTCGTGATATCGCCCACGCGACAGGTACGGCTTACACTAAAGCTGGCCTTAAGAAACTCGCGGAAAAAGATGCGGCTAAACGCGCGAAGAAAAAAGCAGCTGAGTTAGCGAAACAAGCAAACAACGGCTAATTCTTTTTCTATTAGAAGACTAAGTTCTCGAAAGACTTAGTTCTTTAAAAACACCTACTTCAACTAAATATCTATGCCCTCGCGGGTAGGGCATAGATCATTCTAAAATTCGCACAAGGAAATGCAGTATGGCCGTAGCAAGCTATGAAGGAATAAAGATAAACAACCTTTTCCACGAATATGTCGCAGGCAAGCCAATCCTTAAAGGCATTAATATTGATATCGATGAGCCAGGCATCATCGCGATCATTGGTCCATCTGGTACCGGTAAAAGTACGCTTCTGCGCTGTATCAACCGCCTCAATGATCCAAGCCAAGGCGAAATCATTTTTGATGGCGCAGACCTGACTCAATTAAAAGGCCAAGCGCTACGTAAACAACGTCGACACATCGGCATGGTGTTCCAAGAATATAACCTCGTGGAACGTTTAACGGTTATCGAGAACGTGTTAAGCGGCCGTTTGGGTTACATGACGGCTTGGAATGCGTGGCGTCGTAACTATTCTCCACAAGACTTAGCAAAAGCGTTCGAGTTACTTGAATTTGTAGGCCTACAAGACTTTGCAAACCAACGTGCCGACAGTTTGTCAGGCGGCCAAAGACAGCGTGTCGGTATCGCTCGCGCAGTCATGCAAGACCCATATATCTTATTAGCGGATGAACCAACGTCATCACTCGACCCGAAAACCGCGGTTGAGATCATGGAGCTGATGGAAACTTTCGCCGAGCAGAAGAACATCCCTGTGTTGGTTAACATCCACGATGTCAACTTAGCCAAGCGTTACGCCAAACGCATCATCGGCATGTGTAATGGCAAAGTACATTACGACGGCAGCCCTGAAGGCATTTCAGAGGAAGATCTAAAAATCATCTACGGGGGTGAATCATGGCTGGATTAACCCCAAGCTCATCGCCAAGTGCATCGTCAAACCAGTCGCCAGCGAAGCATGAAAACCCGTTCAAAACCTCATGGACTAACCGAGCAATCATCGCTGCGATAGTTGCGTATCTGTTTTACAGTTTCTCGACGTTAGGGCTGACTTTTGATCGTTTGGTCATCGGTTTTGGTGAGAGTGAGCGGTTACTATCAAGAATGTTTCCGCCAGATTTCTCGCGTACTAATCTACTGCTAAGCGGCTTAGCAGAGAGCTTACAGATAGCGATCATTTCGAGTTTCTTCGGCATCATCATTTCGCTGTTTCTTGGCTTACTTGCTGCAAGAAACATGATGCCTTCGATTGTATCGACACCTATTCGGGGCTTTATCGCATTGTGTCGCTCTTTTCATCCAGTGATCATCGCAATCTTGTTTGTGAAAGCGGTGGGTTTTGGTGCCCTGGCTGGGATTCTGACCTTGGTGTTCGCATCGATTGGTTTTATTGCCAAGCTGTTCGCAGAAGCGATTGAAGAGATCTCTTTCAAGCCTGTTGAAGCGATTAAAGCGACCGGCGCTAGCTTCATCAGTGTGATTCTGTATGCGGTAATGCCGCAGGTGTTTACTCGTTTTATTGGCTTCGCTAGCTACCAGTTGGACTCGAATTTACGTAACTCAACTATGGTGGGTATCGTTGGCGCGGGCGGCCTTGGTGGGACGTTATTCTCGGCATTCCAACGTTTCGACTACGACTTTGTCGCTGCTATTTTGATAACGATCATCGCGCTGATTCTTGTCGGTGAATTTCTTTCCAACATTGTTAGGAGAATCTTCTAATGACAACTGCATCTATTGATAGAGAGTGGCAGCGTTTTACACCCAACGAACGTGTGGCTCGATTTGCCGTTTACCTTAGCCTTGTATGCGCCATCGTGTGGTCTTGGCAGACGGTGGAAGTGATTCCTGAGTTCCTATATGACGCACCAGCTCAGTTTGCGGACATGTTTGAACGCATGGTACCAATGGACTACGGCTTCTATCCAGAGTCGATCCACGCGGCGATGATTGAGACGCTGCACATCGCTACATTAGGTACCTTATTTACCTTGGTGTTTGCGATCCCTTTGGCGTTGTTAAACGCACCGAACATTACACCTAATAAAGTGTTGAACTGGGTTGCTCAATTCTTCCTTGTGTCTTCACGTTCAGTGAACTCACTAGTGTGGGCATTACTGTTTATCGCACTATTTGGCCCCGGTGTTCTCGCAGGTATCATGGCAATTGCAATTCGCAGTATCGGCTTTGTAGGGAAGCTGTTAGCGGAAGCCATTGCCGAAGTGAACATGGGGCCTATTGAAGCTTTACGCGCAACGGGCGCTTCGTGGATGAGCATTCTGCTGAAAGGGTATTGGCCGCAAGTGATGCCCGCATTCTACTCAATTGTACTGTTCCGTTGGGACATCAACGTGCGTGAATCTGCGGTATTGGGCTTAGTGGGCGCTGGTGGTATTGGCGTAGTGCTCAACGATGCGCAGAACCTTTTCGAGTGGCAAAAAGTGTCGATGGTATTGGTGAGTATTTTTGCTGTGGTTATTATTGCAGAAGCTGTAGTGATCCACATTCGCAACAAACTCATATAGACAATATGTTGTGTGAAAGTTAAGAGCTTATCTAGCATTTTGAAGCTCAAACGACCCTGGGTACTTCGGTCTACCTAGCGGTCGTTTTTTTATGTCATCTGAGCGGACAGAAAGCTTACTAGAAGTGCAGGTTAGCCTTTAAGTGTCGAGCTTTTTACTGCCAGAAGTGCATCGACAAATTCTGCAAACCCATAGCCACCCGGCTGCGACATAACCTTGTTTGGGTGATGATCTAGCTTATCCCAATAGTGCTTAATATTAGCCACGCCAACGGTCAGACGTAACGACTCGAACATCTGTTGGTCGTTCATTGAGTCACCGACATAGCAGGCTTGATTTTGGATTTGTTCAAGTGATAAGCCTTTATTCGTAAGGAAACGGTGCACTGCGTTTTTCTTAGAGTGCTCGCCATACCAAGCATTGATATGAATCGAACTTGCTGTCGCGTGTGCACCTAAAGCATGTATTCTTTCGAGTACCGCTTGCACTATTTCAGGATCAACAGGCTTACGATTCTGTCCGATATCAATCGCGACCTCACACAAGCGGTAAGATTGGTCCAGAGTTAGGGATAGGTCTGGGTAACTCTGCAAGATCGATTCAACTTCTTGTTTGAGCTTGGCTTGATTCTGGCGCACTTGTTCTAGCGGCGTTTCAGATGAGAGTTGTAATGCACCATCTTGTTTCTCTAATAAGAAGGCGCCGTTCTCTCCAAGCACGGCGTCTACAGGCCATAGTTGTGCAATATGATCACACCAACCAGCACAGGCTCCCGTTACTGCGACCACTTTAATTCCGTTATCTCTTAGCTTTTGTAACGCAATCAATGTTTCTGGAGGGAGTGAACCCTGCCAAGTGAGCGTATCATCAACATCGGTTAATACCCATTCGATGTGCTTCCAGTTATTGCCTAGTTGGTGTTCCATCCTCAAACTCACTTATTCGGATCTATTGTATTGCGTGGAGTGTTCAGTTCGTTGTTAAATGTCTTCCACTCAGTGCTACTAAGTGTTGTTAATTAACGCTTAACAGTGATTAGAAAACACAGTGCTTAGCAAAATCACCGGCTTCATTGGCAGTCCAGTCGCCTTTCGGCTTTTCTTTCATATCTGTACACCAAGCTTCACTGCCCACTTCTGTACAAGCCATCAGTTGAGTCGCTAGAAATAGAATTAGCGCGATTTTTTTCATAATAAACATTCCTTTATTGTCTAAATTTCTACTTATCACTGTATCAAATACCGCTAGCGATTGTTATAGCAGCCAGCGACATAAGTTTGTTAAAACGATATAGAGTTGGGCTTATTTCTAATATAGGAAGCGAAGGTCGGTGGTCGGAAAAATCAAGGAAATTGATGTATAGATCGAAAAAGCCAGCAACATGTGCTGGCTTTGAAATTCTTTTGCGCTGCTATTATTGATTAGCGAGCTTCTACTGTGGAGTTATACCAACTTCATCTCTTGGATGATGTCTGAAGCAATCTCTGGCTTCGTACTTGTTGGCTTCTCGTGTAGGTCGGCTTTCAATTGTCCCTTACGGTTACTTAGGCCTGCTTCAAGTTTCTTGAGTGCTGAAGCGATAGCTGGATACATAACGTCATCTGTAGCTTTTGCGTTTACACGTACACCTTCGTAGTTGGTGAACACTTCAACCTGATATTGGCTGTGTTCTTTTGTAATGATGATGTCGCAGCTAATCAGTGATGGAAAATGGTTTGATATCTTTTCGAACTTACCTTCGATGTCTTTACGTGAGTCGTCGTTAATTGATACGTGATGTGTTTGAACGTTTATTTTCATAAATCATACCTTTCCAATGACTGTGTCATTTAAACGTAGCAAACATCGGATAGATTCACCAATAGAGAAAGTACACATGTGTGATTAACTTCAGTGTTATCAAATAATCTCCCCTTACTCCCTTGAAAGTCCGATTAACTGATCGCATATTATGTTTCGTGAATTTCAAACGTGTTTAAAAATCCCTCATCTTTGAAGTATTGCTCTAAGCCTTCTATAGGACTTAGGCTTTATCGCCTCAATCAAACATTCTTACGAATTCTTATTCTAGCCTGGTTTTATAAATCTCTTTCAACGCGGGATGAATTTAGGTTTTGGTTAAGGTTATTTCGAATGATAATAAGACAGCGAACTCGCTGCCTTTTCTCGTTTAAATAAAAGCTATTCCAACGTCAAAGATTACTCTTCAAATTGATAAGAAGAGGGCACCACAATCACGCCTTGTTTTGATATATGGAAGCGTTTGGCGTCGGCAAGGCTATCAACACCGATCTGGGTTCCGTCAGGCACTTTGACGTTCTTATCGATGATGCAGTTTTGTATGTGGCAGTTTTTTCCAATCTCAACATCTTCAAACAGAATACTATCAATCACAATCGCGGCATTGCTGACTTTCACTTTTGGGAAGAAGATAGAGTTTTGCGCCGAACCACCTTCAATCACAACACCATTGGCGATCATCGAGTTGATGAATATCCCTTGGTTACCTTCGACCGAAGCAATGGTTCGTGCGGGCGGCAGTTGTGGCTCATAAGTGCGAATAGCCCAATCCGGTTGGTATAAATCGATAGGCGAGGCCGGTTTCAACAGATCCATATTCGATTGGTAATAAGAGTCGATAGTACCAACATCTCTCCAGTAAGCATCTTGCGTCACACGTCCTTCCTCATCACCAAACTTATACGCGTAAACGCTGTTATTGCCGACTAACTTAGGAATGATGTCTTTGCCAAAATCGTGGTTTGAGTCTGGATCTTCTGCGTCTGCCAATAATGCCTGTGTTAGTACTTCTTTATCAAAGATGTAAATCCCCATTGAAGCCATGCTTCGAGTTGGTCTACCGGGTACGCACGCGGGGTAACGTGGTTTCTCGGTAAAGTTATTGATTTGTAGAGACTCGTCTATTTCCATCACACCAAACTCTTTGGCTTCGTCAATCGAAACCTCCATGCACGCCACGGTCAGGTCAGCCTCGTTCTTTTTGTGCTGCTTGAGCATTGGCGCGTAATCCATGCGATAGATATGGTCGCCGGATAACACCACCACATGTTTGGCTTCACTACGAGAAAGCAGATACAAGTTTTGATAGATGGCATCGGCAGTGCCGCTGTACCAGCTATCACCGGTTCGCATTTGTGGGGGAACATTGGTGATGTATTCGCCGAGCTCGGGGTTAAGCACCGACCAACCATCTCTCAAATGTTTTTGCAATGAGTGTGATTTGTACTGAGTCAGCACCAAAATTTGGCGTAGCCCAGAGTGTAAGCAGTTCGCGAGAGTGAAATCGATGATTCGATATTTGCCACCAAAGGGGACCGCAGGTTTTGCGCGGTTATCGGTGAGGGGAGAAAGCCGAGAGCCAACACCGCCGGCCAGAACGATTGTTAGAGTGTCTTGCATGGTCAGAACCTCAATGTATTTATGATTATGAACATAGACTTGCAAGCACTAAGCCAAATGTAACTCATTGAATATTAAACAAGGAGGGGATATTTCTTGTTGGATTGCACTAAATTGATGCGTACGGGATGTTGGCTTGCTCTATTTTGATCCAAAGATATCTGAGCAAAGTGACTGGGTTGGATTAACAAAATGATGCACGGAAAAGTCGCATTACAAAACTGTCAATAAAATGAAGGAATAAAGTGATCAGGTCGATATAAATTTACATAAATAATCATAACTTTTCACAAATTGATTTCCATCAATAAAGTAGGGTTATTGTGTGTTACCTTGCACGCAAAATAAGAAATGATTACTCATTCACCAATAATATGAAGCCCTCAAAAGGAAATTATAATGAAAAAAACAGTATGTGGTATTGCGGTTATTGCGGCTCTTATATCAACCAATGTTCTTGCTCATAAAGAAGGTGATTTCATCATCCGTGCAGGTGCAGCAACAGTATCTCCAAACGACAGCAGCGGTGACGTTCTTGATACAGCTGGAGTTAAATTCGGTGTCGATTCTAATACTCAACTTGGTTTGACCTTCGGTTACATGTTTACCGACAACATCAGTTTTGAAGTATTGGCAGCTAGCCCTTTCTCTCATAACATTTCAGCTACTGGCCTCGGAGACATAGCAGAGACTAAACACCTACCACCAACGTTTATGGTTCAGTACTACTTTGGTCAAGCGAACAGTGATTTCCGTCCTTACGTAGGTGCGGGTATCAACTACACTGTATTTTTCGATGAGTCACTAAACCAAGGAGCGAAAGATCTAGGCTTAAGTGACTTATCTCTTGATGATTCTTGGGGCTTAGCGGCAAACATTGGTATGGACTACATGATTAATGAAGACTGGTTCCTGAACGCATCAGTTTGGTATGCAGATATTGGTACTACAGCAAAATATAAGTTTAATGGTCAACAGTTCAAAACAGACGTTGATATCGACCCATGGGTATTCATGGTTGGTGGTGGTTACAACTTCTAATCCACATATTCAGTTTACAAAAGGCGCTCAAGCACCAGCCAGCTTGGGCGCTTTTTTCTTTTCATCGACAACCTCACGATGAACGTAAGTAAATCACGTATGAGTAAAAATTGATGTGGCGATTGCAATTATAGTTACCACTAAAACAAAAGCGCTACGACTTGTTAAGTAGTGGCGCTTTTTTAGTTCATTGCTTATTTCATCGCCGATTTAGTAGCGATAGCAAAGGCCTATGGCTGCTGCTTAGTTGGTGCTAGAGCAATCTCACGGATACATACGTTCTGTGGTTGTTGGTAAGCGAATGATACAGCGCGAGCGATATCGTCAGCTGCCAATACGCCGCCCATGTCTTCTTTCCAAGAATCGTAACCATCTTTGATTTCTTGAGATGTTGTGTGCGACAGAAGCTCAGTCTCTACAGCACCTGGTGCGATAGTCGTAACACGAACATTTGAAGCTGCTACTTCTTCACGAACGTTTTCAGAAATAGCGTGTACCGCGAACTTAGTACCACAGTAAGCTGCGTGGCTTGGGAAAGTTTTCTTACCCGCAATTGAGCTGATGTTGATGATAGTACCTGTGTTGCGTTCCATCATCGGAGCAAGTACAGACTGCATGCCGTTTAGAAGACCAATGACGTTCACGTCGAACATTGTCTTCCACTCTTGAGCATCTTGAGTATCGATTTGACCAAGAAGCATTGCACCAGCGTTGTTGATAAGCGCGTCTACAGGGCCAAATTTCGCTTCACCTTGTGCGATTGCTGCATCAAAAGACGCTTTGTCTGTCACGTCTACTTTTACTGATAGAGAGTTTGGTAGGTTCAGTGCTTCAAGGCGGTCAACACGACGAGCTAAAAGTAGCAGAGGGTGACCTTCATCGCTTAGACGACGAGCGATTGCTTCACCAATACCAGAGCTTGCACCTGTAATTACGATTAGTTTTTTCATTTTATTTCCTCTGTACTTTTATTGCGTCGGTTGGCTACGACGTGTTGTTTAAGTGCATTCGAATCAAGTGCTTGTTGTCTTGCTTCGTTGCGATGGAGGTATATTAAGGAAAATAGCATTGTTGATATATAGCGCTTTACTTGAAACACTGTTGCTGTGGTGCAACAATGAGCATGTGCTCTCTATTACTTCATCATCTTAAAATCTCACAACTAAGCTTGCGACCATGCTCAATCAAATTAACCTGTCTGATATTCGTTCTTTCGTGCTTATCGCTCGTTTAGGTAACTTCACTAAAGCAGCGGAGGAGCTTGATGTGTCGCGCTCCCACGTATCACGCCAAGTGAGTAGTCTAGAAAAGCAGATGGGCGTGACGTTGTTTATCCGCACTACTCGAACCTTGAGATTGACGCACGCAGGGCAAGATCTGTACGCGAGATGTGAACAAGCCTTAGATAATATAGACCAAGCTCTGATTGCTGCTGTGGACGATGTCGAAGAAGTACGTGGCGACATAAAAGTAAACTGTGTAGGCGGTTATCTTGGTGAAGTAGTCATTGCGGATCTGGTCAATGAGTTCATGCAGCTTTATCCAGATATCAGCATAAGCCTTGATTTCAGTAGTAACCGAGTTGACTTGATTGAAGACGCGTTCGATATCGCTTTTCGCATGGGAAGCTTAGAAGACGCGGGCTTTATCGCAAGAAAGCTATTAGACATCGAGATGGGAACACTCGCGAGTCCAGAGTATTTTGCTCGCAAAGGAAAGCCTAGTCACCCCAAAGACCTTATCCATCATGATTGCTTAACCGGCTCGGTGCGTAAGTGGAGCTTTCAAGCTCTGGACGACACTAAGAAAACGGTCGATGTGCATGTGACGGGCAGGCTGCAATGTAAAAATGGTCGAGTGTTGGTACAAGGCGCGAAGTCGGGCAACGGAATTATTCGTGTGCCAACCATCTATTGCTTACAAGAACTGAACGACGGGCAGTTGCTTCAAGTATTTGAAGAATGGGTGGTGCCTAAGGTCGACTTTTCAGCGATCTACCATCGAGACCGCTATCAACCAAGCCGGATTAGAACCTTTATTGATTTTGTGAAAAGTCGCTTTGAACAAATGCCAGTCAGCTAAATGGCGCGGCCTACCTTCCTCTTTCTTTTAGCAATAGTTGGACTGGCTTGAGCTTACATCTCGTCGATTTCGTTTTGTAGGCTTTCTAGTTGATCCAGAATCAGTAAGAACTTCTCACCAAAGGGTGTCACTTGGTATTCCACTCTTGGTGGCAGTTCGTTGAACATTTGCTTATCTAAAATCCCAAACTCTACATTTCGCTTTAAACATTCATTCAAGACCTTGGTCGATAACCCTTCGACCGAGCGTACCATTTCACCGGGACGATTGATGCCATTTGACAGTAATTGGTAAACCGTGAGCGACCATTTACAACCGTAGATGGTCTCTACCATGCGAGCGGAACGCTCTGGCGCTGATTTTCTTGAAAAAAAGTTTTCCTGATTTTTCATAAAGATGTACCAATAAGTACCTACCTAACCGATTTGTACTTACTATTCATAGTGTTAGTTCAAAGCCTAAGATTACCACGTTCACATGACTTAGGAGATAACAAAATGAACTTCACTAAAAATGGTATTGCAGTAGTAATCGGTGGCACAAGTGGTATGGGCTTTGAAACAGCGAAGCAGTTAGTCGCTCAAAATATCCATGTGCTGGTTGTCGGCAATAACCCAACTAAGTTAGATAAAGCAGTATCAGAACTTCAATCACTAGGCCACGCTACTGGCTGGCAAGCTAATCTTTATGATGATGCAAGTGTGTCGAATCTTATTGCGCATCTAGAGTCACTTGAAGAGGGTATTGGTTACCTTGTTAATGCCGCTGGCTACTTCAACCCAAAAGCGTTTATTGAGCACCAAGAGTCAGATTACGAGCAATACATGCAACTTAACAAAGCAACCTTCTTTATCACTCAAGCTGTCAGCAAGTTGATGATCAAAAACGGTGGCGGAAACGTGGTAAATGTCGGTTCTATGTGGGCGAAGCAAGCGATCAAAGCAACCCCATCTTCTGCGTATTCAATGGCAAAGGCAGGACTACACGCTTTAACGCAACACATGGCAATGGAACTTGCGGACCACAATATTCGTGTGAATGCAGTGTCTCCGGCTGTGGTTAAAACACCAATCTACGAATCTTTCATTAAGCCGGAAGAAGTAGATCAAGCGCTAGAAGGCTTCAACGCATTCCATCCTATTGGTCGAGTGGGTCAACCGAAAGACATCGCAAACAGCATCTCTTTCTTACTGTCAGACAGTGCAGATTGGGTAACGGGCGCAATCTGGGATGTTGATGGTGGCGTGATCGCTGGCCGCAATTAATCAGGATTCTTTTTAGGTGGCTGTCGCGCAGGCAAAATAGCAGCGAGATGGCCTCCTTGATGAGTATTCGCGTAGAATAGAAGCTAGAAAGACAATCATAATTAAAACAATATTTAGAGTAAGGTCGTCATTATGCTTAACATGGACTTTTCAAAGAGATTGGTTATCGAAACCGATAAACTAGATTGGGTTGCAAGCCCTGCCAAAGGAGTGTGGCGTAAGCCCCTAGAAAGAGAAGAGAAAGAATCAGGTCACACGACTAGCGTGGTGAAATACGACCCTCAATCTTCATTCTCCGAACACCCACATCCGCAAGGAGAAGAGATCTTCGTATTAGAGGGTGTATTTTCTGATGAAACTGGAGATTTCCCTGCGGGCACTTATATCCGTAATCCCCCGGGCAGTGCGCATTCTCCATCGAGTAAAGATGGCTGCACGATCTTGGTGAAGCTCAACCAGTTTGACGCGAGAGACTTGACTCAAGTTCGAATCAATACGCTAGAAACGGAGTGGCTTCCGGGCATTGGTGGCTTACAAGTCATGCCACTGCATGAGTTCGAGCACGAACATGTCGCTTTAGTGAAGTGGCCTGTTGGCGAACGTTTTCAGCCGCACCGTCACTTTGGTGGAGAAGAGATCTTTGTGTTGTCGGGCACTTTCAAAGATGAACACGGCGTGTACCCGAAACATACTTGGATGCGTAGCCCTCACATGAGCGAGCATTTCCCTTATGTGGAAGAAGAGACGGTTATCCTAGTGAAAACGGGTCACTTGCCATTGGATTAAAGGAATGCTCAATATAAATATGAGAAAGCCGCATTGTTTTGAACAAGCGGCTTTTTTAGTTTTTATATGAATTGACTAGTAAGCGACACCAATACGTTGGCGCGGGAACTTGCCAGCTTCGAGCTCATCAATCATCGCGATAGCGTAATCGCTGACTGAAATTTTGCTGTTACCATCTTCGTCGGTGAGCAGTTGGTCGCCACCAGTACGGTAGGTCGATAGTTTCTCGCCCGGGAATATTTCTGCTGCAGGGCTAACAAAAGTCCAGTTAACTTCGCTGTTCGATTGCTTGAACACTTCAAGCGCTTCGCCCTGTGCTAGTGCTTCGTTTTTGTAATCTGCTGGGAAGTCAGGGACGGTCACTAACGGTACGTTTGGCGCCACTTCTAATGAACCTGCACCGCCAACCCAAAGTAGGCGCTCGATACCAATGCTTGGCAGTGTCTCAAGCAGCTTAGTTGCTGTGCTTTTTACGATGTCGTGATTACCCAGAGCGCGTCCGCCGATCGAAGTAATTACTACATCAACGCCGGCTAGTGTATTTGCTAGATTTGCGGCTTCGTCTTGTAAATCAAATGAACGAACTTCAATCCCCTTGGTTTCCACGCGGTTTGCATCTCTTACAACAGCTACCACATCATGACCACGAGATTGAGCTTCTTGAGCGATGTGACTACCAATCCAACCTGATGCGCCTAATACTGCAATTTTCATAATGTCTCTCCAATTATCTAATTTATTGAGTCGTTTTCTCGACAGCCATTGCAGTCTAATAGCTCACTAGGTTGCGATAAATATCGCAAAATGATGTAGATTGTATCTATATAGTGATCTAATAAGATTCGATTAGCTGCTAAATAGTTCAAGGAGAGCGTGATGGATAGGTTGACGGCAATGCGTAGCTTTGTCGAAGTTGCGAATTGTGCTAGCTTCACTCAAGCAGCTGAGCATTTGGACATGAGTCGGTTGCAGGTTTCACGTCATGTTCAAGAGATAGAAGGGTGGTTGAAGCAGAGGCTATTACATAGGACGACTCGAAAGGTGAGCTTAACTGCGGCAGGGGAAATCGCTCTGCAGCGCTGTGAGAAAATCCTCCATGAAACCGCTGAGCTAGAAGTTACTTCACTCAATCAAACCGATGATCTTTCTGGCACCATTCGAATTGCTGCCCCCATTGGTTTAACTCAGTACATGTTGTTGGATGTGGTCGAACAGTTCACCGACCGCCACCCTAATATCACGGTCGAACTGTTTGCCTCAGACCGTTTTACCCAGCTAGTGGATGAAAGGATCGATATTGCACTTCGCTATACGGATCAACCTGACGATAGTTTGATAGCACGAAAGCTAATGGTAATTGATTCAGTGGTGTGCGCCTCGCAAGCCTACTTGGACCAACATGGTGAGCCTGAAACGGTCGAAGCGCTTCGACAACACAATTGCTTTCGTCATTTGAATGTCTCGAAGTGGGATTTCGTTAAGGATAATCAGCACTATTCAGTTGAGGTGTCTGGCACCATTAAGGCTAACGATGTTGGGGTGCTAACTCGCGCCGCGCAGCACGGAAAAGGGGTGGTTCGTTTACCTTGTGACTTAGCCAATCCCCTGATTGCGAATGGCAAATTGATACGCATATTGGATGACTTTGTTTCGCCCAGCAGCGTTCTTTGGGCGGTATATCTATCTCGCAGTTATCAGCTTCCGGTTGTTCGTCAGTTTATTGATTTTGCGGCACAAGCTTGGGCTAGCGATATCAAGTCTGGTGATGTTTGAAACTTCATAGGCAATGATACACAGCGATAGAAATTTAGAAGCCCATAAATACAAAAATCCGATATCAAAGGTGATATCGGATTTGAACTCAATAATTCAGAGTTCCAGCACGCTCTCCTCTCACGAAGTCTTTACATGTAATGATGTACGGATAATCGAGTATTTATCACCTTTTCGTTGATGTCTGGTAAAGGCTGATACAAGCTTCTCGTAATGTCGGATAATACTTGGTCGTAGACTTGGGACACGACGCTAGAGATATCACTGGTTAATTCGTACATGCTATCTGCCGGTTGGGTCACTTCGTTACTTGATGCGATCTCTGTAAGTGCATGCATAGCTCGTGTACAAACCGGTGATCCACTACTAATCGGGCAGATAATCGATAATTGGTTGAGTTTTCTGTGTGTCTGAGATGCGTAGAATTTGAATCTTAAATACTCCTCAGGCTTTTCCATATCTGGGATACATATTCTGAGCTTGGTCAGGATCTCCATGCAATCTAAGATCTGTTGCCAATTCATGTGGTACTCACGGCTCATGTCCTCTCGTTCAGACTGAATCAGCCAGATGATCATCACTTCATCCATCAAGAACATGCTGTGACGAATCGTTTTGCCATGAATCGATTGGTTACGCACCAAGCTACGGTTTTGCCAGTCGCTGTGCATGGCGATGAGTTTAAGGTGATAGATGCGATACATAGGGCGGCTATCAAACGACACATGCGATTGAAGCAGTTCAGATACCTCAAGTATGTTGTCGTAAATCTCGTTCACTTTGCGAATCGAGTCGCTAGACAATTTATACGCCAGAGCGTAATGCGTTGCTGCGCGGTGTTTGCGTGATAACAACAATAACTCTCTAAGCAGAACTAAGGTTTCAAACCTGTGTGATAGCGCTGTTTGTCTCTTCCTTGAGAAATGAAACAGGGCTGCAAGTACTAATAGGGATAAACCCACTGAAATAACTACAAACATATTCAACTCCTAATATTTGCATACCTACTTAGTGGTAGTGCAGACACCGTGCCAAAATAAATAAGTGTTATATTTCATTTGGTTATGTTTTCACTCTAATTATGGATGATCAATCATGGTGCATGACTTCACCATTCGAGTGAATGTTTCTCATATTTTGCAGGATTTTTTGAGAGGTTACGCTTTTCTAGCGATTAGGCTGGGGAGGTTTCGATAAGAAGAGACACTTTGGTGATCCATCTCTGGCTTGTTTCAAGCGGTAGAAATTAAAAAGGCCTCACCCCTTATATGCTTTTAACTATAAAAAGCAGTAAGAGTGAGGCCTTTCAGTGTTTATTTCGCAGTTTAGTTACCTTAACTGCTAAGTGTTCAGCATTGAGGGCTAAACGTTATGCAAGCTTAAGGTCGAACTCAGTGCGGTACATCACCATATCTTCAATGGTCAGTACTGGCATGTTGTGCAGTTTACCGAAAGCAACGATCTCTGGCGCTTTTGCCATTGTGCCGTCTGGGTTGGTTACTTCACACAGTACGCCTGCTGATTGAAGACCAGCCATTTGCATCAGATCCACAGTACCTTCTGTGTGGCCGCGGCGAGCAAGTACACCACCTTTGCGAGCACGCAGTGGGAATACGTGGCCAGGGCGAGCAAGGTCAGTCGGCTTAGCTGTTGGGTTTGCAGCTGTCTTGATCGTTGTTACACGGTCAGCGGCAGAAACACCTGTCGTTACGCCAACTTTTGCTTCGATAGTTACGGTAAACGCAGTTTGGTTTGCGCTGTTGTTATCAACAACCATAGGTGGAAGTTCAAGTTGGTTCGCTTGCTCGTCAGTTAGACACAGGCACACAATGCCGCTGCATTCGCGGATCATAAGCGCCATTTGAGCATTCGTTAGGTGTTCTACTGAGTAGATGATGTCGCCTTCGTTCTCGCGATCTTCATCGTCAAGTAAAAGTACGCCACGACCTTCGCGAAGAGCTTGCAGTGCGTTTTCAACGCGAGTGATTGGTTCGCCAAATTCGGCAAGTAGTGAAGACTGATTCATGGTTAAACTCCTAAAATATCACCAGAATCAGGGCTGTATGAGGGATCTCAACCGAGCACAACAAAGCCGACTCATTACAAGTCAGTTTTAGCTCATTATGGTTTTATCCAAAACGAAATGCACCCGTTCGAGCTGGAGGAATGAACCCAATAAACAGGTACGCCTTTCCAACTTAAACGAGTGTGTTTCCATTCTCTCTCATCCGGACTATAACCGTCGGCTCTGGCATCTCACCAGATCTGCTGACCTCGACGAATCGAGCGCTCGCGGGCTTATCTTTAGATTTTGCTAAGGACATACCGCCGGTGGGGAATTTCGCCCCGCCCTGAGAATAAAAATTAATAATCTGTTTTGCTTTGAAAGCAGACCAGATGGTAATCCTTTCAATAGTGGATTTAAAGGACTGACAGCAAAGTTTTTCAGATTTTGGCCTGTTAACCCGGTGAGTGTTCACTTTATCAGCAGAACACAATACCGTTGTGTTTAGTGCGGTACAGCTGGTCTTTGGTCGGTTTTACTGTCGGTATGCGTATAAGTGGATGGCAAAGGTTATTGATGATCAAATCATTGTTCACCGAATCAATGGCAATAATCTCCAATAGCCGAATAATGTTACGTCATGACGTCTTACTGACCGTTTTTACATAAAATTGATATTGACGATGCTAAGCTGCGATAGCATCCGACCACTTTATCTAAAAGATCTTAGCCATGACTTCTCTGTTCTCTAACAAATCCAAAGGCTTATTACTGCTCGTTCTAAGTCTGTATTCTCTCGTTCCCTTTTTGATCTTTGGATCTCATTTCGACCTTGGAAGTGCAGTTCTGCCTTTCTATGGTTCTGTGATGACATTTGTGACTTACTCTGCGGGTAATCAGGGCTTCCTAATCACACTCGCGGTACTTTCTTTATTGGTGTTGACGCTAAAGTTCTCAAAAGCAAAGTTAGTCAGCCTTTGTCTGCAGCTTGGTGTCTTGTTGGTATTAAGCTTTGCAGCGAAGACATTTCTCAAATCATCAACAGAGAGTCCACGCCCATATACTGAGTATTTGGTTACCCAAGAAGTAGTTGAAATGCCAGAGCTGTTTTATGAGCTGCCTTTGGTAGAAAAAAATGCCGCGATTGAATCTGTGCAAGATAAGGTCAGCGATTGGAGAACTCGTCATTGGTTGGGTGAAACGGACTACTCTTTCCCGTCTGGACACATGATCTTCGTCGGTGTGTGTTTGGCATTCTTTGGCGGATTGTTCCTAGAGGCGAAACGCTTTTACCTAGTCGGCGGTTTGTTGGTTTGGGCTGGTGGTGTCGCCTATAGCCGTGTTTGGCTTGGTATGCATCGACCTGAAGATTTAGCGGCGTCTATCGCCTTTGCGGGGTTAATTTATTTATTGGTGCCACTGATTCCAACGAAAAAGATAGAACCTCTATTGCCCAAGTTCCTCAGAAATGCCTAAGTTTTGAAAGGTTATCTAGTCTTGGGTGGTCTATTAACAAGCAGAAATTCTAGCTATTGATTGAGCCCGAGTTCTGCTTGTTTCTTTTTGGTTAGCCCTAAAGACACAATTCGGTGTGATTCAGTGAGGTAGTATCTCAATTCCTCATCCCTTTCTGGCGTGCTCTCAAAAAGCTGAATCCATTTCATGCCACGTGAAGCAAAGTAGGGCGCGGGTTTATAGCCCGGTTCTTCTTTGAGAAAATCGAAATTCTGGTCGGACGCTTTGAAGATAAACGCAGGCTCATCTTTCGGCCCCCAACCTCCAATGGCAAACACTTTCCCTCCCACTTTCCAAACGTGAGAGTTATTCCACTGCATCACATAGCTGGTGGCGGTTTGTGATTCACAGAATGTATTGAACTCATCGTATGTCATAGAACGCCCTTTCAATAGTTTGGTGGTGGATCTGTGTGTTTGTTGTTTTATCGATGTTTCTGCTTCGAGTTAGCCAGCTAAGCCTTGCCAAATGGCAGTAAAGCCGCTGATAGAACATAGCAACAAAGAGCCGATACGTATCTTTTCTTTAGGAATGCTTTGCGTAGTCAATAACGCCACTTTGTAACCCAACCAAGCCGCAGGAAGCAACGGGATTGTGATGATCAAATGGTGCACAGTGAAGAAGCCAATCGGGATCTGTACCAGTAATGAAATGATAGAACTAAACACAAAAAACGCAGAAAGGTTACCACGAAGCTGATTGGCATCTTGGTGTTGAAGCAGTAGTGCCATTGGCGGCCCACCAATGCCTGAACTGGTACCGAAGAAGCCTGAGAAGAACCCCGCGATGCCCATTTTGGCAGGCGTCGGTTCTAACCTAAACGGAAGTAAGCTAACAATCACGGCAAATACTACCAATAAGCCTAACCACAGTGACAAAACGCTTGTTGATACCATTACCAACAAAGCCCCGCCAGCCAATGAGCCCGGAATTCGGCCCAATAGTGCGATTTTCAATCCGCCAATAGAGATATTTGCTCGGTGTTTAAACGCGTTGAATACAGAAATGAAAAGACCAACAAGACAGATAGGCGCGGGTACATAGTCAGGCGAGACCAAAAACAACAACGGGGCAGCCACAATAGCCAAGCCAAAGCCGATTGCGGTTTGCACAAACGAGCCGACAAAAATGAGTGCCATCGCGATAAGAGCGGTCTGATCTATGTATTCCATAAGCCTGCGGATAAGTTCTAAAGGAGCGAACGAATACTATAAAGTAAAACAGCAGGAATAGTCTTATTATTCAGTGAGGTTTATGCAAGTTTCGCTAGGGGCTATTGAACTTTCGTGGTTGAATTTTGTTCGAGATAAAATCGTTTTAGGCGCGGCGAAGAGTATGTGGCCTAGTCATCCTAAGCAAATATTCTTCAACAATGTATAAAACGATTTTAGCCGAACCCTTCGGGCAGTATTTGTGGTTCATTTCTACTGCGTTATCGGCTTTTTATGTAGGCTAGCTACACGTCAAACCCTCTGCCTAGTATAAACTTCCCACAAAGTGCTGCAAAAGCCAGCTCGAAAGGTCAACAGCCCCTAATTATAATTTCGATTTCAACGGCCAATAAAAAAGAGAGTGAATATCTCAGGATGTGCTCCTTTCAATATCCACTCTCTTATTGGATTGCTTATCGATTTTCGCTGGTGGGGGGAGTCAGCGTTAAATGTTAAGCCATTGCCAATTTGATGCGCTCAATCGGCTTGTCATTGATTGGTAAATGGATAAGCGCTGCTGCAAATGCCAATACCACCGTCGACCACCAAATTGGCTCGTAAGATCCGTAGTAATCGTAAATACGACCACCAACCCAAGCACCTAAGAAACTACCTACTTGGTGAGTGAAGAACACCAAGCCATACAAAGTCGATAGGTAACGAGCACCAAAGATTTGGCGAACTAAGCCCGACGTTAGTGGAACCGTACCTAGCCAACAGAAGCCAATTGCCGCACCAAAGATTGCTGCGGTTGATTCAGTGACTGGCAGAGTGACAAACGCACCAATAACCACAGTACGCACTAAGTACAATGCCGACATTACATGACGCTTACTGAACTTATCGCCCATTACACCCCAGAAGTAAGATCCGAAGATGTTGAAGATACCGACATAAGCCAGTGCCATCGCTGCGCTACTCGCAGGCAAGTTCTTGTCTGCTAAGTAACTTGGTAAGTGCGTTGCGATAAACATCACGTGGAAACCACACACGAAGAAGCCTGCGTGAATCAGCCAGTAACTTTTGTTAGAGAACGCTTCAGACAACGCTTCTTTTAATGTTTGATTGTCTTCTGCTTGAGCCTGTTTGCTTGATGCCGCTTTGGGCGCACGCATGAACAGTGCAAAAGAGATCATCAAGCAACACAATACGCCAAACACTTGCATTGCACTCTGCCAATCGAATTCGTTCAACATGTATTGCGCGCCCGGAATCACCGCGAACATACCAAATGAACCGGCAGCCGTGGTTAAGCCGAATGCTTTAGCTGCGTGTTCTGCTGGCACTACTTTCGCGACAGCGCCTAATACAATCACATAGCTTGTTGAACTTAGTCCAAGGCCAACCAATGCGCCCAATGAAACGTAAAGCATGCTTGATTCGGTAGAAATTGAGGTAAGAAGTAAACCCAAACCGTAAGCACATGCGCCTGCAATAATGATGCGTCTTGCTCCCCATTTGTCAGCGGCCATACCAACAAAAGGTTGGAACACACCGAACAATAGGTTTTGTAGAGCAATAGCGAAGCTGAAAAACTCTCGACCCGTGCCGAAATGCTCTGAAATTGGCATCATGAAAATGCCGAATGATTGTCTGATCCCTAGACTGATAATAAGTGTGCCGATCCCAAGCCATACCAGTAAAGGAAAACGGAAAATGCTCATTCTAATACTCTTAAATTAATGGTGGTGATGTGAGTGGTCTTGCGCAGACATGTTTTGTTCAGTCATATCATGATGATGCTCGTGTCCTGATTGCTGGTGGCAGCCACTACTCACGGCGTGCTGAGCCAAAAGATCAATCAGTGGCTGACTGTGATGCACAATAACCAAACTAATGACGAGGAATAACGTCATTCTGGCTAGTTGAGCAAAAAGAGATTGTGAAAACATAAGGTGTTTACATGCGCTCGATGTTGTAAGAAGTCGCGCATCATAATGATGGGGAGGATATGTATCAAATGACAATTTGTGATTTAGTCTATGCGTTTCATGCATAGATTTACACGCTGCTGATCTGAGAGGGAAATGTGACTAAGAAATGGGAAAACTCGGCACTCAACGATTCCAAGGAAGAAGCCAGTAATTCAATATGGATACTTAGTGTCGTCTTTGTAACTATATGCTTTATTGAGATATTTCACATAACTGTAAAAACTAATATACAAACTAATTACCGTATAAGATTGGTCTCTCGCTCGACTTATCTGTTAAACATCGTAAATTTGGGCGTAAATCGTTTCAACATGACTGAAACGCGATGTTAAAAGATTCAGGGAGAGTCATTCACATGGATAAAGATCATAACTTTCGCGAAAACTTGCTGGCACTGATCTTAGGTAGCGCACTAGTTTCACTTGGCGTTATCTTTTTCAATCAAGTCGGCTTGCTAACCGGAGGCACCGCTGGTCTAGCAATTTTCATCACCAAAGTAACAGACCTAAGCTTTGGCCAAGTGTTCTTCGCACTAAACTTACCTTTCTATATTTTATCCGTCGCTCGTATGGGGTGGCGTTTCACAATCAATACTTTTATTGCAGTTTCGATAGTTTCATTCGCAGTGGATCACTTATATCACGTGATTCAGATCGCCGAGATTCATGCACTGTATGCAGCATTACTTGGCGGCGGATTAATTGGTACTGGTATGTTGGTGATTTTCCGTCACAAGATGAGCTTGGGCGGCTTTAATATTCTTGCGCTGTTCTTACAAGAGCGTTTTGGGATTCGAGCAGGCAAGGTTCAGATGGCATTGGACTGTACTATTGTGGTGCTTTCACTGTTTATCGTTGACGCGCCACTAATACTCTTGTCTGTATTGGGTGCTGTAGTCACCAACCTGATTCTCGCGATGAATCATAAACCTGGGCGCTACCAACCGGTTGTAAAAGCGGAAGCGGCTTAGCGAACTTGATTTTAAGCCTAAATTACAAGCAATTGAAAACAACAAAGCCAGCATCAATTGCTGGCTTTGTTCTATAAAAATAGTCATTTAACGCTTAGCCGTTGCCACAACCGGATTCCGGTTTGAGCTCGCAATCAATCACATTACCTTGTTTGTCTAGCGACAAGTTGCAGCACTGTTCAAATAGGTTCTTAAGATCGCCACGACTTTTCTGAACGCGAGACTTCACCGTTGAATAGCTTATGTTTTGTGCCTCTGCGATCTCTTTCTGGCTTTGGCCTTTGATATCAACAGCAAGCAGTAGCGATGAACTTTGTTCTGGTAGCGCCTGAATAAAAGTTTCAATGCATAACAAAAGCTTCTGCTTAAACTCTGAATCGTGGTCTAAATCGGCAAACCACAGATCTTCAGCATCAATTTGGCTGTCACGCTGTTGGCGAGCATGTTTACGGTAGAAGTCGATGATCGTGTGATTAGCTAATTGGAATAGCCACGATTTCACACTGCTTGCATCTTGGACTTTGTCTAAATTCTGATACGTCTTAATCAAGATCTCTTGAAGCAAGTCGTCGACATCAGCGGCGTTGTTGACCTTAGAGTGCAAAAAAGACTTTAACGCTTGTTGGTACTCAGCCCAAACCTGTTCTAAGTCCAAAGAAGCCCTATTCAAAGGTGCTTTAGTTGCACTGTTCATTCACGCAACACTCGTCTTGTAAGAAATCAATCACGCCCTCTAGGCATTCATACTCTGCTACACAGAATAGGGTTCTTCCTTCTCGTCTTTGGCTGATGAGGCCTGCAGACGCTAGGCTTGAAATGTGGTGAGACAAGGTGGAACCAGGGATACCTAGCTCTTCTTGTAGGCCGCCGACTGCAATGCCTTGGTAGCCAGCTTTAACGACACTCTTATAAATAGTTAGGCGAATAGGGTGTCCCAACTCTTTAAGTGCTTTCGCTACGACTTCTAAGTTCATATTAACTCCTCAAGATTTAATTTCGATATTAGTCGAAATGTGCTCTAAATACAAATGTAAAGACCGTAATTTATTAAGTCATTGAAAAATAAACTTTTTGAAAATTATTTCGATTTTTATCGAAATAAAACTTGATCTGTTACGAGATATTTCTATAATTCGAGAATATTCGAAATTAAGGGTTGGTTACTTTTCTCATAGAGTCCGGCCTTCAATCCAGTTTGGAGTTAATTATGAGCAATGAAATGTTAACAATGCTAAAAGACGCACTTGATATGTTCGCCTTCTTAGCAGTAGAGCTAATCATCCTTTTCTTGGCGATCAGCTACATTGTTGGGATTCTGCAAGAGTTTCTTACGCCAGAAAAGATTCAATCGATTCTGAGCTCGCGTAACGGCAAGGGTTATGTGGTTGCAGCGCTACTAGGTGCGATTACGCCTTTCTGTTCATGTTCGACGATTCCTTTCCTTAAAGGGTTGCTGCGTGCACGAGCGGGTTTTGGGCCAATGATGGTGTTCCTATTCGGTAGCCCACTATTGAACCCAGTGATCATTGGTTTGTTCGTGATTACGTTTGGTTGGCAAGTCGCTGTGTTCTACTTCTTAGTCGCAATGACAGTATCGGTAGTCGCAGGTTACGCACTTGAGAAGCTTGGCTTTGAGCGTTACGTAAAACCTGAAGCGTATGAATCGACAGGTTCTGCTTCAAGCTGTGGCACTAGCTGTGGTGATTCTGCTCCTAAGAAAGCAGCGCCAGCGAAGGCAGCGTCTTCATGTGGTACAAGTGCATGTGGTGAACCTGCACCAGTAATGGCAAAAGAAACATCTTGCTGTGATTCGAAAAAAGAAGAGCCACAAGTGACCGTTTCATGCTGTTCAGCAGATGGAAGCGCAACTGCTGAAATCGTAGAGAAGAAAGAGCCTAGCCGTTGGATGAGAATTTGGTTCTCAACTTGGAAAGACTTCAAACAAGTTTTCCCTTACCTAATGATGGGTATTGCGATTGGTTCATTTATCTACGGCTTCATTCCTACAGACCTAATTGCACAGTATGCTGGCGAAGGTATGTGGTATGCGATTCCAGTAGCAGCTGTGATTGGTATCCCATTGTACATTCGTGCTGAAGCGGTAATCCCATTAAGTGCAGCTCTGGTACAAAAAGGTATGGCGCTAGGTTCGGTAATGGCATTGATCATTGGTAGTGCAGGTGCAAGTTTGACAGAAGTTATCCTGCTTAAATCAATCTTCAAGAACCAAATGATTGCAGCATTCTTATTCGTTATCCTAAGCATGGCGATGGGTGCAGGCTTCCTATACAGCTTTATCTTTGGTTAATCAGGTCTGATTCCTAGATAACTCCATTGATAGCAAGATATAGATAATAAAAAAGAGCTCACTTAGTTGAGTTCTTTTTTGTTTAACTGCTTATCAAATAGGAATATCAGACTGGGTTTGGTAGCGCGGCAGAAGTACCGTGTGCAGCAAAAGCATTAGTGGCTAACACATCACAGTGGTGACGATTAATCGTATCGCCGTAGTTGTTGGTTATGCCGGGAAACTGAAAACGATACATCGAGATACCGTAGCGGCGCTCTCTTTGCTGACCGATTCGATCTTTGCTTGCCCACAGCAGTCGGTTCTTTGCCGTATAAGTCATACCGTGCATTTTATTGAAATACTCTTCATGACTGCGCATTTGCTCGTACAGTTCGATAATGCGTTGTCGAGAGAAGTTCAATGTCGTGCTGGCTTTAAGCTGCGTGCCTCAACCCGTTAATACCTTTTCCATGAAATCTCTTGTTACCAGTCCTGGGTCGGTAAGTAACCCCGCGCCTTTACTTCCGCTGGAAGTATTGGCATTACTTACCAAAGTGCCGTGTCGGGCGGGCATGTAGGTTGTGTAGTATTTAATTGAAGGAGACAAGCGAGGCATTCTTGCTTTGACGCTCGATCGCAATGTTCTGTTGGCGCGCTGCCATACCGTGTTTCAGGTCAGCCGCTAATTCCTGTGAATCTTTTAACCAATCTTGATACTTTTGGTTGGTTGCAAAAGGCCAAGCTGATTTTGCAGGGCGAGATTCACTAAGCAGTCCTTTGGCTCACTTCATGTAGTCATTTTTATCTTGTTGGCTCCCGCGCAAGATATTCAGCACATGGCGCTGTCGATACCTTTGCCTAGCAACGTTCCTTTAACTCCGGAGTACATGTCATCTTTGCCTTGCTTCAACCATTCGTTTTGATTCCCACTGCCAACTCAATCCACTTTAATGTAGTCAATCATGTCTCTGCCAGTCGTATTCTTCGCTAACGTAGAAATCAACTCGCCTGACACGTAGTTTTTATGATTATTGTCTTCTGAGTTGGACCCTGTTCCACAGAAGAATACGGTGAAAATTGACATACATTCCCTTAAATTAATTCACCGGATTTATCGGAAGTATAACTGTCGAATCAAAAGGTTGGAGAGAAATGTCTATTTATTCGCAAAGGTCAGACCCAAAGGCATTAGAAATGGAACCAAGCGCAAGTTTTATAAATGAGTTGTTTGGTCAGTTCTATTGGACTCTTGAGCTCGGTTATACCCGTCAAGAAAGATCAATCGAAGTGTCACAATACTCAACGCTATTTTGTCTAGTATCAAACAGCAGGCTGATTTTGCTCTAGTACCGAAATCTGAAGCCTACACTTTGTATAGATACTTGTTGTTCAGGGGCAACCTATGAATTTCGGGTAATTTATAACAGATCGCTTACGAGCTTAGATTGAGGTTTATAGGAGGGAGTATGTTCGCAATACATAGGGAATATGAGTTACAGAATCAGCAACATTTTCATGCCCACATTCAAGTAAAGCCAACCGGAAACTTAGAGTTTGAGATTTTAGAGTCTCATGAACATCATGATACCGACTTTAATCACTTGTCTTTTGAAGCTGAAAAAGGGAAGACTAAAGTGCTTGGACGAGATGAAAGTGGTCAACAGACAGATTGGCAACTTTTATTGGCAGAGGAAGATGCAAAAGAGCTTAATCATCTGGTGGTGTTGGTGTCTGAACAATATGAGACGTTAATGCGAGATCTCATGTGACGGAACAAGCTGGCGATAAACTACAATTGATTATCGGCACACCAAAATCAAAAGCCCGGTGAATAACCGGGCTTTGTTCACTGTGGTTTGTTAACTGTAATTGTGTTTTCGAGTTAGAAACCGCGAATATCTAGCTCATTGTTGATCAACACGACGCACTGAGAAGCGAACAGCATATTTGGACCCAAACTGATTTTCTCTGTTCCTAGACGTTTTAAGCTGTTGTAGCTTTTCTTCGGCATAGGGATGTGGTCAGTCAGAAGGAAACATGGGTTTTCAGCAATCTCTGCATCACGGATAAAGTCGCCTTTCTTATCCATCATGTAGAGCTGGTGGTCTTCAGCTAGCTCTTTAACTAGCTTTTCAAAACTCATAGTACGAACAGTGATACCCGATTCAACCTGACGCGTCTGTTCTTTTGTCATACCTTGAGAAGCGTCAACCGCTCTTACTACCGCAGACAACAATGCTGACTCATGGAAGCCACCAATATTGGTGATCTCGTTTGAATCGAATGTAATCGTACGTGAAAAGTCTTTAGTACTTTCTAATACAAGGTGCACGGTGACATTCTCACGGTGAGATTGAGCAACGAAGATCGTGTTCATAAGAGTATGAGCCAGAATCTCAGTATGAGCATCTTGCCCAACACCTTCTAAGATAAGTTTGCTCTCTGTAGGGGCTGCGCGAGCGCGTAATACAAATGAACGCATGGAATGTACCTTGTCAGTATGTGATAAAGCGAAACGGGCTTTATCAATATGAATTGATGAATAACCAAAATTGTGGCGGTATGTAACTCTTTTCTATTAATGAAGTCAAATAGAGTTGCGTATAGCGCCAACCAGAAGAACTCTGCGTATTAAATAGAGAATGACCACATTACAAGATGGTAAGGGTTGAAGCGACCCAATGTTTACGTAGATAGTATGCGCAAATTATTAGGTGACTTACATAAGGAAGTAGTCGATGAAGTTACAGAAGATTAATAAAGAAGAATATAGAAAGAAGATGAACCTGCTGTTGGTTTCGTTGGTTGGGTCACTCGCAGTGTTCGCCATTGTATTCGGAACCATACTGATCGAGCTATTCGGTTCAGGGCAATCAATCGCAGGCGAATCGACAGGTAATTTCCACTTGAACGTATTAGGTGTGATCTTATCAGTCGCATTGAATGTATTTATCGCGAGTCGTGTAAAAGGGCATGATTACTTCAAAGAAGCGCTTTATATATGGAACCTTAAACAAATCCATAATCAAATCTATCGTAAGCTCAAGCGTATTCACCCCAAAGCTGAGCAAGGCGACCGAGACGCGCTGACCATCCTTTATTTCTATTACACCACGCAAAAACAGGTATACGACCTAGATAACAACACATTGACGATAAAAACAGTTCAGCAATCGCTAGATAACATCCTAGAACTGAGTGAGAAATGGAGCATTGAGCTAGATATAGAGGCTTTTTCGAAAGATCTAATCGCAAAGTTTTAAGTAATACACCCATTATTGTATGAGCTTTGAGCTATGAAAGAGCCTTTTGACGTAAAAGTAGCCACTTAAGCAAGTTTTTTTGAATTTTTATCAAAAAAGGGGTTGCCATGTTTTCGATGATCTCTATAATGCCGCCTCACTGACACGGCAGATGCCATAAGGCTTCAGCGGTAATCAGTAAGACGAAAAGTTCGAAAGAAATTAATTTTAAAAAGTGTTTGACACTTAAGATTAAATCGCTAGAATTCACGTCCGCTTTCAAGGGTTTCTTTGTAAAAAGAAAGTTTCGACAAGCAAAGCTCTTTAACAATTTAAACCTATCAATCTGTGTGGGCACTCGTTGATGAATATCAAAACGTTTTATCGTTAGATAAAACAGATTCTTCGGAATCAAAATTGATTTCAATGAACTGAGTGACCAATACAAATAACTACTTTCTCTTGTAGAAAGAAGGTATTTGGCACAGTCAATTCATTATCATTCTGTTGGAATGGTAATAGCTTTAAAATTACATAGTAGTTTTGAAGTCAGTATTCGTTGAGTCACAAAATCTTAAATTGAAGAGTTTGATCATGGCTCAGATTGAACGCTGGCGGCAGGCCTAACACATGCAAGTCGAGCGGAAACGACACTAACAATCCTTCGGGTGCGTTAATGGGCGTCGAGCGGCGGACGGGTGAGTAATGCCTAGGAAATTGCCTTGATGTGGGGGATAACCATTGGAAACGATGGCTAATACCGCATAATGCCTACGGGCCAAAGAGGGGGACCTTCGGGCCTCTCGCGTCAAGATATGCCTAGGTGGGATTAGCTAGTTGGTGAGGTAATGGCTCACCAAGGCGACGATCCCTAGCTGGTCTGAGAGGATGATCAGCCACACTGGAACTGAGACACGGTCCAGACTCCTACGGGAGGCAGCAGTGGGGAATATTGCACAATGGGCGAAAGCCTGATGCAGCCATGCCGCGTGTATGAAGAAGGCCTTCGGGTTGTAAAGTACTTTCAGTTGTGAGGAAGGGGGTGTAGTTAATAGCTGCATCTCTTGACGTTAGCAACAGAAGAAGCACCGGCTAACTCCGTGCCAGCAGCCGCGGTAATACGGAGGGTGCGAGCGTTAATCGGAATT
>NZ_PIGD01000021.1:0-84765 GCF_003050085.1 Vibrio sp. 10N.286.48.B8
GACCCACCTGATTCCATGCCGAACTCAGAAGTGAAACACAATAGCGCCGATGGTAGTGTGGGGCTTCCCCATGTGAGAGTAGGACATCGCCAAGCTCCAAATTTATTTTCACTTTTTTAAAAAGTGAAGACAAAAAGTTTTCAGAATCGTTTTTAAACGATATTTGAATTGCTGATATAGCTCAGCCCGGTAGAGCGCACCCTTGGTAAGGGTGAGGTCCCCAGTTCGAGTCTGGGTATCAGCACCACTATTTAGTTGATTTGATTCATCAAGTTAACAACAGAATTTGTTTGACGACCATAGCATTGTGGACCCACCTGATTCCATGCCGAACTCAGAAGTGAAACACAATAGCGCCGATGGTAGTGTGGGGCTTCCCCATGTGAGAGTAGGACATCGTCAGGCTCAAATTACTTTAAGCTGAATAGACACTGCGGAGTGGTAGTTCAGTTGGTTAGAATACCGGCCTGTCACGCCGGGGGTCGCGGGTTCGAGTCCCGTCCACTCCGCCACTTATTAGAAAGCCTAGTCTTACGACTAGGCTTTCGCCGTTTCTGGGTGTTGATAATTTGGTCTTTGACCAAGGAGTCCCGGTCGGCTACGACCCCAGTCACTCCATTACTTATAAGAAGCCTCGCTAGAAATAACGGGGCTTTTTTGCATCTAAATCATAGTGCTTCGCACGTCAGTCGAATAACTTGCACAAAAGACTTTCCTGTAGCCTACGTGTTACCCAAACCCAAACCCAAACCCTACGATTAGGGTGACATCATTTCTGACTCCAGTTGTGAGTTGGCACTAGCATGACTTCAAACGCGGCTGAGTGCTCAAACACTCGAGCTATACGACGTTGTAAGTTAGGTTCATGAGACTGTTCTAATCAGCATGCCCATTTCAATACCTGTGGCTCTATAAGCCTTACAACTCATCCTACGTGCCCTGCGTTTGTGGATGTTTGCTTTATCAAGTTCAAGTATTAGCTAACAGCCCTTCGTCTACGAAACCTGATTTCTGTTCAATCTATGAATCTAGAGGGTAGTTCTGATGTGTAATTAGGAATCCATCATGGATGTTTCTGCTAAGAACACTATAGCCCTTAATGAGTCGACTTAATGCATTAAGCTTAAACCACTATTAATTGTATTGATCACCCAACCGGATTGAGATTCTCTGGTTCTAAGTGTAGGTCCTTAGGGGATGTTTACCGGTCTCTCTTCGACTCTGATGTGTTTGTTGACTCGACATGAATCTGTTGTGTTGACCACTTTACTCTGAGCATATTGATTTCTTGCTGGTTAGTTCAAGCTATGTTTTGGCTATTGCGACTAATATGAAATTAGAAAGGTCATTACTGTTTACTTGGTAGGAAGAAAATCCCTCAAGCCATCGGCGGATAGTTTTGTGATTATTTTAAGAAATAGATAAAGCCTTAAACCTAGTGGGTCGAACTATGAAATTGAGTTTTAACTTTGAAGATGCGAGCCAGATCTTTGTGGGATCTTTTGCTTTGGCCGTGCCAATTTCTTTTTCTGAAGAGGCTTGGAAGTTAGGGGAGACTTTACCTACCGCTAATCTATTGCTGTTATTTTTACTGTCTGCGGTGTTCTTAGGCTTCTATACGTATGAGAGTGTCTTTCAAAAAGATGTTGTTGCACGGTTGCCGGTGTTTATTTTCAGAATAGTTATTGCTTATGTTATGACGGCATTGGTCGTTGCTTTGGTACTGACTTGCTTGGACAAATTACCTCTGTTGAGTGACCCAGTTGTATCGATCAAAAGAGTGATTGTTATTTCAATGCCAGCCTCTATGGGCGCTATTGTAGTGGATAGTTTTGATAAAGAGTGACTTGTGTATCATTTGGATTGAAGCGCCTTACAGAGTTTTTCTAGCGCTTATTTGATTTGTTATTTAGCTTTGTCATCTCTAGGCTTAGCATTGATTTGTTCAGCCGATCTTCTCAATAATAAAATGAGTAGTAACGTACTATGAGTGACTCTTACGTGAATGTGTCGTTTGTTGTTGGACGATTTTGAAGGGAGTTAAGTGGCGAAGATTTGTAGCTTTGGATGGATATAAAAACGGTTGGTTTTTGAATTGAATATGATATTTGAAATGTGAGGGTAGTTGTATTGAGAAGTTATGCATCTTTAGATGCAAAAAAGCCGCATCAATGATGCGGCTTTTTTTAATTGGCTCCCCTTGCAAGACTTGAACTTGCGACATACGGATTAACAGTCCGCCGTTCTACCAACTGAACTAAAGGGGAATTGATTGTTTAGTCTCTAATCAAGAGAATGGTGCCGACTACCGGAATCGAACTGGTGACCTACTGATTACAAGTCAGTTGCTCTACCTACTGAGCTAAGTCGGCATCATGAATCAAAAAGCTTATGCTTGATGATTAACTTGGCTCCCCTTGCAAGACTTGAACTTGCGACATACGGATTAACAGTCCGCCGTTCTACCAACTGAACTAAAGGGGAATTATTCTTAAAGCTTTAAAGAAATGGTGCCGACTACCGGAGTCGAACTGGTGACCTACTGATTACAAGTCAGTTGCTCTACCTACTGAGCTAAGTCGGCACATAATATTTCTTTGTGCTTTATTGTTGTTGTCTAGGACACCAACAAATAAATTGTGGTGCCCGGAGGCGGAATCGAACCACCGACACGAGGATTTTCAATCCTCTGCTCTACCGACTGAGCTATCCGGGCGACGAGGTGTATTAAACGTGTTTTCGCGTTCTGGGTCAACATTAAATTGCAAAAAAAGTATCGTTTGATGTTTTTCTATACTTAGTGGGTTGTTTTTGCTCGTTTGGGGTGAAAAACCTAGGTCTAGCATGCCCTAAAAGATAGTAAAACTACGGTTAACTACACTGAATGGGCGCCGAAATAAAAAAAGCACGTATGAAAACGTGCTTTTTTATTTAAAAATTTTCTAGGGAGTTTAGTGTTTTACTTCAAACCTATTAACCCAAGCTTCTAATTCGTTTGAAAGAGAGGCAAGAGTTTGGGTACTGCTATGACTTTCTGTTACGACATTGCTCAGTTGGTTACCGCTCTCTTCGATCATATTAATACGCTTCGATATATCATCGCTCACCTGAGTCTGCTCAGCGGCCGCAGTTGCGATTTGATGACTCATTGATGAAATGGACTCTAATGCGACAACAATCTGTTGTAGTGCTTCAGAGGCGTTTTGAGACTCTGTTACGGTACTTTCACTGGTCGCGGCACAAACTTCCATGGTTTGAATTGCGTTGCGAGATCCTTCTTGAAGGTTGTTAATCATTAATTGGATTTCTTTGGTGCTCGATTGTGTTCGGCCTGCAAGGTTACGAACCTCATCTGCTACAACCGCAAATCCACGACCTTGTTCGCCAGCTCGAGCTGCTTCAATGGCAGCGTTAAGTGCCAACAGGTTAGTTTGCTCCGCTATATCACCAATCACATCCAATACTTTCGCAATGTTGTTTACATCGTTATCTAGGTTAGCGACCGCTTCGCTTGCTGTGCCTAGTTGGCCAGCTAGGCCTTGAATGTTGTCCACTGTGTTGTGAATGAGTCGTTGGGTATGCTGGCTCTGTTTATCGGCCTCATCGGTGTTGCGCGCGGTATCGCTAGCTGAATCAGCGACATTATTAGCTGAAGAGGCCATTTCGGTCATTGCTGTCGCGATCATCTCTGTTGATTGTTGTTGGGTCTCTGTCAGTTGAGCAATTGACCCAGCACGGTCTTCTACGCGCTGCAGTTCTCCCCTTAATGCCAGCATTGAAGCGTCCAGGTTTGATACCAACTCAGCCAGTGACTTACTCATTTGTTGTACGGCGTGGTAAATACTGCCGTCTGTCGCCTGAGTTTCGAAAGAGGTTTGAATTCGACCTTGTGCTACGGCTTGTACAGCTTCTCTTACATCTTTAGGTTCGCCACCAAGAAGCGCTAGCATGCGTTTAATAGATACAATTAGGCTCGATAGAATAAGACCAGCAATCACGACACAAAGGAACAGCTGCCATTGAGCGGTAGACCAGAAACGAGCGTTAACTTCATTGAACCCGATACCTGTTCCGACAACCCAGCCCCAATGTGGTGTTTTCTCTGCTATAGACAGTTTTTCTTCAATCGTTCCATCTGGCAGTTTTTGTGTCCAGGTGTACTCAATGATCTGCCCAGTACGATTACCAAGTACTCTTTGGATTAGCTGACCAACACTATTCCCGTTGCCATCTTTAAAGTCGTTAAAGCTGGTTCCGTGTAATTGAGGATCTAATGGTGTCGCGACAAACGTCATGTTCTCATCGGCTACGTAAACATATTCATTATCTTTATAGATGTTGTTACGTAGAAGGCGAGTAGCTAGTTGCTTAGCTTGCTCTTCTTCTAGAGTGCCATCAATCGCCATTTTTTCGACTTCAGTAAGGATGCTGTATGCACTCTTAAATAGCTCGGTCACGCGAGCTTTGTTGTCCATGTTGCTCGCGACTCTCAATGTCCATAAACCAGTAGCGGTCAGTGCTAGCAGGGCGATCAAGATGATGCCCGATAATAAGTAAGCTTGCGTTTTTAGTTTCATGTTTCCCCGCGCAGCGATTCAATAATTAGTATTAGGTATAGTTCATCGAATCTTAATCTAAGTCGTGTATGGCAGATATTAGAAAGATATCAAAACATGATAGAGATTAAATTTTCGAAGAAAAAAAAGTAATGAAATGGAATTCTGTTTGTTTTGATGTGACGGTTTACGGAGTTAAGGTGGGGAAGGGGATTTCTGGGATTAGTTGGTTCTGTTGGAATAGAGGTTCTTTATAGAACTTAGAATCAACTGCTGTAGTGAAGGTACTAGAAGGATATAACTCAACTTATCGAGACTGATTAAGAGTTGCGTTGAGCTGATGTGTCTATTGAATAGAGTTTGTTTTTGTTCAAACGAAAAAAAGCCAAGTCTTTCGACTTGGCTTTCTTGAATGTGGCTCCCCTTGCAAGACTTGAACTTGCGACATACGGATTAACAGTCCGCCGTTCTACCAACTGAACTAAAGGGGAATTATTTGTTTCAACATCAGGTCTATAAAGACCATTATTTGTTAAGCACCAAATAATGGTGCCTCGAGGCGGAATCGAACCACCGACACGCGGATTTTCAATCCGCTGCTCTACCGACTGAGCTATCGAGGCAAAAGAATGGTGCCGACTACCGGAGTCGAACTGGTGACCTACTGATTACAAGTCAGTTGCTCTACCTACTGAGCTAAGTCGGCACACTAAATTCTTTATGCTTTCGTCCGTGCTACCACTCCCTGTTAAAGAGTGTTGACACCAACAAATCAAATTGTGGTGCCCGGAGGCGGAATCGAACCACCGACACGAGGATTTTCAATCCTCTGCTCTACCGACTGAGCTATCCGGGCAACGGAGCGCTATTAAACGGATTTTCTGCATAACCGTCAACACCTTTTTTGAAAATAATTAAAAAAAACGTTCGTTAGTTGTTTTTTTATTCAAAAGTGAGGCTTACGTTTTACCTTGGTTAAAATCTTTCTTGAATTTTGTTACTTTTTCTAAGTATCGGCGCGACTCTTTGTTTGGGTGTTTCTTAGTAAGAGCCCAGTACGCTTGGCTAGGTTGCAGCGAGTTTAAGTCTCGCATTGCTCGTTTTCTGTCCTTACTGAAGGTGTTGAGCACGCCACCCGTGCCGCCGTTGTATGCTGAAATCATACTGTATTCGAGCGTTGTCGGATGTTTTACGTCTTTCAAATAACGATTTTTAAGGATGTAAAAATATGCGGTGCCAGCATCAATGTTGTTTTCTGGATTGAATAAATACTCTGGGCTGGGCTCTCCAGGCTTGTTCTTTACTAGTTTAAAGACATCTCGACCTGCGGTTTTAGGCACCACTTGCATCAGACCGTATGCATTTGCCCAACTCACCGCGTATGGGTTGAAACTACTCTCTGTCTTGATTATTGCGTAGATCAAGTCTTCAGGAATGTCGTAACGCTGAGATGCTCGTCGAACGATGTCGGCGTATTGGTAACTACGCTGGCTAGCGTGATCGGCTACCATTGGGATCTCAACGTAATAGGCTTTTTTAAAGTCGACTTCTTTGGTTTTTAGGTTGTTAGCGATCAGGTAATCCGCGAATTGGTTAGCGCGCCATGTCCATTGAATGGGCTTTTTATCTTGGTCTACAACTTGATTATAGAGGAAAGGTTTGCCTTCTAACTTGATGCTTTTGGAAGAGAATAGATCGACATGCGCCGGATCATCAGGCGTCAAAAGCGTTGTCATGATCGCGTTTTTGAGGTGTTTTTTAGGCTCAGTAGAGGAGACGGTTTCTACCGTTATGAGGCCTTCGCTAAAGTTTACTTCTGAACGGCTTAGGTAATTATCTATGTATTTCACATAGTTACTTTTACCGGCCATCTTTACTTCACTGCTGCCCCAGCGCTTTTGGATATTGCCAGAAAAGCTATTAATCAAAGAGTCTAGTGCTCCGGTGTCTTTTTCAAACTGACCGGGTAGCTCTGCCAAATTGCTTACAAATCGGTTGGTCGGCTCATAATTAACATCATAAATGCTTTCGACAAATTCACGGCTGCAGCCAGTTAATAACATGGCTGTTAGGAAGTAACTTAGCTTTTTCATAGTTCCTCATACAAAAATGACATCGCAGCGTTAACCATGATGTCATTAAAAATTGCTTAAATAAATGTCTTATTCGCTTGGTGGAGTATAGCCATCAATTACGACATCTTTACCTTCGAAAAGGAAGTTAACCATCTCAGTTTCAAGAAGTTTACGATGTTCAGGATCCATCATGTTTAGCTTCTTTTCATTGATCAGCATTGTTTGCTTGCTTTGCCATTGTCCCCAAGCTTCTTTAGACACGTTGTCAAAGATACGTTTACCTAAGTCACCTGGGTAAAGTTGAAAATCTAGGCCTTCAGCATCTTTTTGAAGGCGAGCACAAAATACAGTGCGGCTCATAGTGGTTCCTCTTATGGCGTTCGTTGATTCAAACGGCGTCGTTCAGTTCAAAGGGTAGGCTCTCAATAAGCTGCTTTACAGGAGCGGCTAGGCCAATTTCTTCCGGTTTTGATAAGTTATACCAGAGACCTTTAGTCCCTTCCATTATCAAATCTGGTTGTTTATCTAATTTCACTAATACTGGCGTGATATCTAAGTGGTAGTGGCTGAAAGTATGTCGAAACGCAATCATGGTCTCGATTGAATCGGTTTCACTGTCTTTGATCGAGCGAAGATCTAACTGATGTTCGATCTCTGCATTTTCATTTTGAGGGAAACAGAATAGCCCTCCCCAGATACCAGATTGAGGGCGTTGTTCGAGCCATACTTGATTGTTGTGGTACAGAATCACAAACCATGTTTCTTTTACTGGTTTTTCTTTCTTAGGTTTCTTACCTGGAAAGTCGAGTTGTTTATCAAGTTTCTTGGCTTCACACATGCTTTCAATCGGGCACAACGCACATTTAGGCTTGCTACGGGTGCAAACCATCGCGCCCATATCCATCATTGCTTGATTGTACTTATCGACATCTTTCTTCGGTGTGTGTGCTTCGGCGTGTTCCCAGAGCTGGTTCTCGACTTTCTTTTGTCCTGGCCAACCTTCAACGGCAAAGCTTCTCGCAAGTGTTCGTTTTACATTGCCATCAAGAATCGCATGAGGAAGTTTGTGAACCGAAGACAGCACTGCAGCTGCCGTCGAGCGACCTATGCCCGGTAGCGCGTTCATCTCTTCGATAGAAAGCGGAAATTCACCACCATATTGCTCAGCAACGATCTTGGCTGCTTTATGTAGATTGCGAGCTCGTGCGTAGTAACCAAGCCCTGTCCATAAGTGCAGAACCTCATCTTGTTCGGCGTTCGCTAGGTCGATAACCGTTGGAAAGCGTTCTAAGAATCGCTGGTAGTATGGAATCACCGTGGCGACTTGAGTCTGCTGAAGCATAATTTCAGATAGCCAAACGGTGTAGGCGGTTTTGTTTTGTTGCCAAGGTAATTCTTTACGCCCGTAGGCGTCATACCACTTTAATATGGCGGTTGCGAAAGGAGTCACGACATGCTCTATGCTTTGCTATTATTAGAAGCGAAATTGCACCACACTTAACGTTGGATGTAAAACAGACAAATTGTGTGGGAATTTATCCACGGAAAGACTTGCACCGAAGGCAATTCTTTGGATAATCCCCGCTTTGATTAATCAATGTGCAGGCAAAAATCAATGAGTGAAGTGACCACTAACGAATATACTGAAGACGGCAAACTGGTTCGTAAGATCCGTAGTTTTGTTCGCCGCGAAGGCCGCTTAACAAAAGGCCAAGAAAACGCGATGAATGAATGTTGGCCAACAATGGGTATCGACTACAACCCAGAGCTTCTTAACTGGAAAGAAGTATTTGGCAACGATAACCCAGTTGTACTAGAAATTGGCTTCGGTATGGGTGCATCACTGGTTGAAATGGCAAAGAACGCACCTGAGAAAAACTTCTTAGGTATTGAAGTTCACAGCCCAGGTGTTGGTGCTTGTTTAGGTACAGCGCGTGATGCTGGCGTAACTAACCTGCGTGTAATGTGTCACGATGCAGTAGAAGTATTTGAACACATGATTCCAGATAGCAGCCTGCATACACTGCAACTGTTCTTCCCTGACCCATGGCACAAAGCTCGTCACCACAAACGTCGTATCGTTAAGGCTGAGTTTGCAGAAATGGTTCGCGGTAAGCTTCAACTTGATACTGGTATTTTCCACATGGCAACAGACTGGGAAAACTACGCAGAGCACATGATTGAAGTGATGAACGTTGCTCCAGGCTTCGAGAATATCGCTGAAGATGGTGATTACATTCCTCGCCCAGATGAGCGTCCACTGACTAAATTTGAAGCTCGTGGCCACCGTCTTGGTCATGGTGTTTGGGATATTAAGTACAAGCGTACTAAGTAATTCTCGAGCACAACAAGTGAAGGTAAACCTGCTTTAGGTTAAACCTTACACTTTGTGGGATTGATTAAAGCCAACATTATTGTAATGTTGGCTTTTTTGTCCTTAGGCTTTTATTGCGATAAAGGTTTAAGGACAGAAAGTAATGTTAGAACCCTACAAAAATAACAATATAGAAGTAAGCATACATGAAACCAACTCAAGCTATTTTAGCCGAGATTTTAGACGAAGTTCGTCCCCTAATTGGTCAGGGAAAGGTTGCTGATTATATCCCTGCATTGGCTCGCGTATCGAACCAGAAACTGGCGATTGCGGTATACACCAATGAAGGTGAGGTGATTCAAGCGGGTGATGCAGAGGAAGCCTTTTCTGTGCAATCCATCTCTAAAGCCTTGAGCCTGACATTAGCTATGGTGTTATACAAGCCTGAAGAGATTTGGCAACGCGTAGGCAAAGAGCCTTCTGGCCAAGCCTTTAACTCTATGATTCAGCTTGAGATGGAGCATGGGATTCCCCGTAACCCGTTCATTAATGCGGGCGCAATTGTCGTTGCAGACCTACTACAAAGCCGCTTATCTGCGCCTAGACACCGCTTATTGGAGTTTGTGCGTCAGTTGTCGGGCGACACCCATATAGTCTATGACAAGATAGTAGCGGCTTCAGAAATGATGCACAGCGATCGTAATGCGGCTATCGCTTACTTGATGCGTTCATTTGGTAACTTTGAAAATGATGTTATCCCTGTTTTGAATAACTACTTTCATGCCTGTGCGCTTAAAATGACGTGTGTGGACTTGGCAAAAACCTTTAGCTATTTGGCAAACAAAGGTGTGTCGGTTCAAACCAAGAAAGAGATCATCACGCCAGTTCAAACCAAGCAGTTGAATGCTTTGCTTGCGACATGCGGTTTGTATGATGGGGCTGGTGAGTTTGCTTACCGTGTTGGGATGCCAGGTAAATCGGGTGTGGGTGGCGGTATTATCGCTATCGTTCCTGGCGAAATGACTATTGCGGTGTGGTCTCCAGAGCTTGACCCTTCTGGTAACTCTTTAGCAGGTACTAAGGCGCTAGAGTTGCTTTCTGAGCGAATTGGTCGTTCTATTTTCTAAGAGAAAGATGCGAGCACGGACTTCGTCCTGTAGAACGCTTCGCTCCAAGAGGGGGCTATAAAATAAAAAGGGTTGGCCCTAAAACCAACCCTTACACAATATCTCTCGAATCTATTCGTCCTCTTCTGCCATAAAAGCTTCCAGCAAATCGTTGAGGAATAGCTTCCCTTTTTCTGTTATCTGCCAGTGAGTGTCGGTTTCATTCAAGTAGCCTAGCTCTTTTGCCCATTCAATAGTTTCTTGAATCGAGTCAAAACCAAGCCCAGTCGTATCGATAAAATCTTGCTTTGGACATGCTTCCATTAGCCTAAAGCGGTTCATGAAGAACTCAAAAGGGCGGTCTTCATTGGGCACTTCAAATTCGTCTGATAGATAAGGCTTCACCATGTTCTGGTACGCTGCTAGGTAGCCTCTAGGATGCTTAACCTTAGTGGTGCGAACAATGCGCCCATCAGCAAAGCTCAGCTTGCCATGAGAGCCACAGCCAATACCTAAGTAGTCACCGAAGCGCCAGTAGTTGAGGTTATGTTGGCATTGATATCCAGGCTTGCTGTAGCCTGAGATTTCGTACTGTACATACCCTGCGTCTGCGAGCTTCTTATGGCCTAGGTCGAATATATCCCAAAGGTCATCATCGTCAGGTAGCTTTGGCGTTTTATAATAGAACATGGTGTTAGGTTCTATTGTTAGCTGATACCAAGATAAATGCGGAGGATCGAGCTCGATCGCTTTGTCTAAATCAGACAGTGCCTGATCAATGCTCTGATCGGGTAAGCCGTGCATTAAGTCTAGATTGAAGCTATTCAATTCAATTTTATGCGCTAAATGAGCGGCATTCACAGCTTCGTCTTGACCATGAATACGCCCAAGTCTTTCAAGCTTATCTTGCTCAAAACTTTGCACACCCACCGAGATTCGACTCACTCCTGCCTTTTGGTAACCTGCAAAACGCTCAGCTTCGATAGTTCCCGGGTTGGCTTCCATGGTGATTTCTATTTCAGGTTTGAACGGAATACGTTGCTCAATACCTTGTAGTAACCGCCCGATGCCTTCAGGAGAGAATAAACTCGGAGTTCCTCCACCTATAAAGATTGAGTGCAATGGACGAGGCATACCATTGAGCTGATATTTTTCGATATCGGTATCGAGATCCTCAAGCAGTGCATCGATGTACTCTTTCTCTGGGATCTCGGCTTTGCGGGCGTGAGAGTTAAAATCACAATACGGACACTTTTGTACACACCATGGGATGTGGACATAGAGGCTAAGTGCGGGTGGTATTAGCGCTGCATTGTGCATTACAGAGCTTGCTCCTTGAGAGTCTTTAATAGTGACGCAAGCGCTTTACCACGGTGTGATAGTTGCTTCTTACGTGAAGATTCAAGCTCTGCTGATGCGCAGTTATCTTCTGGAACAAAGAATACGGGATCGTAGCCAAAGCCATTCTCACCATGTTCTTCGGTAAGGATGCGACCTTCCCATTTCCCGTGACACACTAGAGGTGTTGGATCATTCTCGTGACGCATTAGCACCAACACACAGTGGAAACGCGCAGTACGCTTTTCAGTTTCGACACCTTGCATCGCGTTTAGCAATTTTTCGATGTTCTGTTTATCGGTTGCCCCTTCACCTGAGTAACGCGCTGAGTAGATGCCCGGAGCACCATTTAAGTAATCAACCTCTAAACCTGAGTCGTCAGCAATCGCTGGCTGTCCTGTTTCTTTCGCGGCGTGGCGAGCTTTGATGATGGCATTTTCAATGAAAGTTGTCCCCGTTTCAGCGACTTCTGAAACGTTAAATTCACTTTGTGCGACCACGTCAAAGCCAAACTCAGACAGAATATCTGCCATCTCGCGAACTTTACCTTGGTTGCCTGTTGCTAAAACAATCTTGCTCATGGGAATGTGACTCTAATAAGTGAATAAATGAAAAGTAAGGGATAGCTTACTCTTCTATATAGAATTTCTGTGTGAAGCGCAGTGGGCCAGTGCCTTTCAAGCCTGCGTTAACATCGATGTTAAAGGTGATGTTCTCTTCGTGAGTTACAGGGAACTCAGCAAGGTAATAAATCGCATCACCTTCTTTGATTTCTCGAAACTTCAAAGTTCGGGTGTTTCCAACGAGGTTCTTCGTTGTTCCCGTAATTTTAGCCGTTGTAGCAGGCTTGCCTAGGGAAGCCTTGTCTAACACGCTGATGTTGAGGATTGCTGAGTATCCATTTCGCTTAAGTTTGTATTGCTTAGCGACTTGCGCAGTTAGAAACGTGGAATTAAAAGCCGAGTAGTGAACCTCGACATCTTTGATGTTTTTAAACTGCCCTGCCCAACTAGGTAGGGCAATAAGAGCAGTGAGTAGTGCTGTAATCCATAGACGCATAGTGACTCCAATAAATAGCAAAAAGCCATCATAGGATGGCTTTGACTTCAGTTGGGATTTGGCTTGGCGAGCATATTCGAACTTGCTTATGCCGACCGAGCTCTCCCTTCTCTATCTTAATTTGCCCTTTTGCGACCTTAAACTGTTTCGCTAAGTATTTCGCTAAATGGGCATTGGCTTTGCCATCTACCGGTGGGGCGGTAATGGCAATTTTTAGTTCCTCACCATGCAAGCCAACAATTTTGTCTCGGCTTGCTTTAGGTTGGATATAGAGCCTAAGAAGAATATCGTCTTCCTCGGCCCAAACCGCTTTTGGCATCGTCAAAGTACCTGATGTTTGTACTTGAATTATAGCTGATACCAAATAGGACCAATCATGTCGCCCATTAGGAAGTTCGCAAATTGCAGAACAATGAACAGAACCAGTACGCTTAGGTCGAAACCACCCATGTCCGGAAGGATACGGCGGATAGGCACTAACATTGGTTCAGTCAGTTGATGGAATACGTACTCGATTGGGCTACGACCTTGGCTTACCCAGCTTAGGATTGCACGGATAAGTAGAACCCAGAAAATTAAACCACCAGCCGCTTTGAGCAGAGACAGTGCACCAAAGATTAGGAAGCTAATATCGAAAACGGCAGCGCCGCCAGAGATAATCAGGTTTAGCGCAACGAACTTAAGTACACACAGCACATAAGCAAAAACAACCGTCGCAAGATCAAGGCTGCCGATTGACGGAATAACTCGGCGTAGTGGGGCAACAACCGGTTGTGTCGCTTTTACGATGAATTGTGAGAATGGATTGTAGAAATCTGCACGTGATGCTTGTAGCCAGATACGCAAGATCACAACCATGATGTAAAGATCAAAAACAGTCGAGATCAGAAAGCTCATCGAGTTCATATTGTTTCCTTTTTCGGATTTACTTGCCGCTTAGATATAACCTGAGCGGCAAAATGCTTGTTTACCTTGATTGGTACTAAAACAGTTTTTCCATCTCTTCAGCTCGAGCAACCGCCGCTTGCATGGCTTTGGCTACGATGTCTGATAGTTGATGTTCATTAAACGTGCGTAGTGCTTCTGCGGTCGTGCCGCCTTTTGATGTCACTTGTTCACGCAGTGTTGATAATTCAGTCTCTTGGTTTGCTACCACCATCTCTGCCGCGCCTAACGCAGACTGCTGAACTAATTTACGAGCGGTTTCTTGGTCGAAGCCTTGGTTGACTGCTTCTGCTTGCATCGCTTCCATAAACAGGAAGAAGTAAGCCGGAGCACTACCCGCCGCCGCAATAATGTTATTGATACCAGACTCTTGCTCAACCCAGCTTACTTCACCTACAGCTTGCATCAGCTGAGAAGCAAAGTCTTTATCATCTTGGCTAACGGTTGAATCGGCATAAAGACCGCTCATCCCCTTCCCAAGTAGTGATGGCGTGTTTGGCATCACACGAACAAGGTTTAGCTGGCAGTTTAACATCTCATTGAGTCGATTCGCATTAATACCCGCGGCAATTGAGATAACCAGTTTGTTGCTGAAGTCGATATCTTGTAAGGGCTTACATACATCAGCCATCATTTGTGGCTTCACGGATAACACAACAACGTCTGCTTGCTCTGCTGCTGCAATATTATCGCTGGTGGTATTGATGCCGTATTCTTGTTCTAACGGCAACCTTCTGGTTTCTGAAGGTGCGGTTGCCGTAATCTTTTGCGTTGGGTAACCACTCGCGACTAAGCCCGCTACAATTGAGCGAACCATGTTTCCCGCCCCAATAAAGGCGATGTTCTTATGTTCCATATATAAAATCCTGAGCGTGTCGCTGCGCGGATAAGGCGAAGCGGTATCAATACTTGTCGTTGGTTAGCTACTACGGCTATTTCGCGTAATCACGAGCGCCGAAAATAGCCGTTCCAATACGAACCATTGTGCTGCCAGCCTCAACTGCTGCATCCATATCACCACTCATTCCCATCGAAAGGGTATCAATGTCTGAATACTTCGCGGATAACTTATCTTTAAGCTCTGCCAGTTGAGAGAAAGCATTAAGCTGTGATTGATAGTCAGAGACGTTTGCAGGAATCGACATCAATCCTCTTAAGGTGAGGTTAGGGAGCGACGAAATCAACTCCGCAAGTGCAAAAACTGTCTCTTCTGAGGTTCCTGACTTGGACTCTTCACCACTGGTGTTTACCTGAATCAGCACCTGTAGAGGTGGAAGTTCGCTTGGACGTTGATCATTAAGTCTTTGTGCGATCTTATCGCGATCAACGGAATGTACCCATTGGAAGCTTTCCGCAATTGGACGAGTTTTATTGGACTGAATTGGACCAATAAAATGCCACTCTAAATTTAGGTTAGAATGTTGTTCTGAAAAGTGTTTTACTTTATCAACACCTTCTTGAACATAGTTTTCACCAAAGGCAACTTGGCCTCCGAGTGCGGCTTCTAGAATCGCATCAATAGGTTTAGTTTTGCTGACTGCTAAAAGTTGCACGGACTCTGGAGCTCGTCCGCACTTTTGCTCAGCACTACGAATCTGTGAGGTGATTTGTTCGATATTTTGTTGAATACTACTCATAGCTGACTTTACTTAAGGGAAAATAAATGGATATCACTGAGTTACTAGATTTTAGTGTAAAGCATAACGCGTCAGATCTACATCTTTCTGCGGGTGTATCTCCAATGGTACGTATAGATGGTGAAGTAAGGAAGCTTGGAATACCAGCTTTGAGTCATGCTGATGTGCACCGTTTAGTTTTTGAGATCATGAGCGACTCGCAGCGCGGCGAGTTCGAGGAAAAACTGGAAGTCGACTTCTCTTTTGAATTACCCAATGTTGGTCGCTTCCGTGTTAACGCTTTTAACCAAGCTCGTGGTTGCTCAGCTGTCTTTCGAACTATCCCTGTAGAGATCCCAACTTTAGATCAACTAGGTGCGCCTGAAATCTTTGAAAAGATTGCCAACTACGAAAAAGGTTTAGTGCTCGTTACTGGCCCAACTGGCTCTGGTAAATCAACGACCCTTGCGGCGATGGTTGATTACGTAAACCGTAACCACAACAAACATATCCTGACGATCGAAGACCCGATTGAATTCGTTCACACCAACAATAAATGCCTTGTTAATCAGCGTGAGGTCCATCGTGATACTCACAGCTTTAAAGCGGCGCTGCGCAGCGCGTTACGTGAAGACCCAGATGTTATCCTTGTTGGTGAGCTTCGTGACCAAGAGACGATCAGCTTAGCGCTAACCGCAGCGGAAACCGGTCACTTGGTTTTTGGTACCCTACATACCAGCTCTGCAGCAAAAACGATTGACCGTATCATTGATGTTTTCCCTGGTAGCGATAAAGACATGGTGCGTTCAATGCTGTCTGAATCGTTACGATCGGTGATTGCACAGAAGCTGCTAAAACGTGTAGGGGGTGGTCGTGTGGCTTGCCATGAAATCATGATGGCGACACCAGCGATTAGAAACTTGATTCGTGAAGACAAGGTCGCTCAGATGTATTCGATCATTCAAACGGGCGCAGCACATGGCATGCAAACCATGGAGCAAAACGCGAAGCAGCTGATGGCTCAAGGCTTGGTTGACTCGGAAGAGGTTGAGAAAAAAATCGAAATTGAAACCTCAATGTTTTAATCAAGGTGCACATAATGGAATTGAATCAAATCCTTGAGGGAATGCTGTCTCAAAAAGCGTCCGATCTTTATATCACCGTCGATGCGCCTGTCTTGTTCCGTGTCGATGGTGAACTACGACCGCAAGGCGAGAAGCTGAATTCGGTTCAGATCGCTCAACTACTTGATGCGATGATGGATCAAGACCGACGTGATGAATATCAGCAAACGCGTGAGGCTAATTTTGCCATAGTGCGTGACTTTGGGCGTTTTCGTGTCAGTGCATTCTTTCAACGAGAGCTACCTGGAGCGGTCATTCGACGTATCGAGACTAACATCCCAACCTTTGAGCAATTAAAGCTTCCAGATGTACTGCAGGACCTTTCAATCGCTAAGCGCGGACTTGTGTTGGTGGTTGGGGCGACAGGCTCTGGTAAATCGACCTCAATGGCTGCGATGACTGGTTATCGCAATACCAACCGCTCGGGGCATATCTTGACGGTTGAAGACCCAATTGAATTCGTTCACGAACATAAAAAATGTATCGTGACTCAACGTGAAGTTGGGCTCGACACCGAGAGCTATGAAGTCGCACTTAAGAACTCGTTACGTCAAGCGCCAGACATGATCTTGATTGGCGAAATCCGTAGCCGTGAAACCATGGAATACGCGATGACCTTTGCTGAAACGGGTCACTTGTGTATGGCAACTTTGCACGCCAATAACGCTAACCAAGCGTTAGAACGTATTCTCCACTTGGTACCGAAGGAACAAAAAGAGCAGTTCTTGTTTGATTTGTCGATGAACTTGCGTGGTGTGGTGGCTCAGCAATTAATCAGAGATAAGAATGGCAGCGGTCGCCATGGTGTGTTTGAGATTCTACTCAACAGCCCTCGTGTGTCTGACTTGATTCGTCGTGGTGAACTACATGAACTGAAAGCAACCATGGCAAAATCAAAAGAGATTGGTATGCAGACCTTTGACCAAGCTTTATATGATTTAGTTGTAGCAGGCAAGATCAGCGAAGAGGATGCGTTTCACAGTGCTGACTCTGCTAATGACTTACGTTTGATGCTAAAAACCAGACGTGGCGATGATGACTACGGGACTGGTGCTTTGGCCGGGGTAAAGATAGACATGGGTTAGGTTGAATGCCTAGTGTCTGGTGCCAATAAAAAACCCGCTGAGATGCGGGTTTTTTGTAAAGTGAATAAATTAGTGATTAGCAAAACGGTTGTTGTCGTTCGAGTAGCCACGCTCTTTCTCTAATTTAATTTTAGTTGGATATTGTTCGCCAGTGTAACCCGCTGAACCACCCATTGAACTGCATGCTGAAATGGTTAGAGCGGTGAAGATTGCTAGAAAAATTTTCATTTGAACTCCCACGTTCTGATTTTGAATTGCATCGACATTACGGCGTGAAATTCGTGTGGGATCACAAATTAGTTCAAATTTTGCTCACTTAATTTTCGTTACGAATATTGCGCTTCAAACCAGCTCTCTAAAATGACGACTGCAGACTGGTTATCTACATTGCCTTTACTTAATGCTTTATAGCCACCCATGTCAAAAAGATCGGCTCTTGCTTCTGCAGTCGATAGCCTCTCATCATGCAGTTCAACATCAACACCAAAGCGCCCTTTAAGGCGGTTAGCGAACTTCTTCGCTCTAGGTGTGATGGTGGCTAGATCTTTGCCATGAAGGTCGGTAGGAAGGCCAACCACAATCAGGTTCGGTTGCCACTCCTTAATTTGCTTTTCGATATCGTCCCAGTTAGGAATTCCGTCTTTGGCTTTAAAGGCTTTCAGTGGGCTTGCTGTGCCTGTGATTTCTTGTCCTATCGCACTGCCGATACTTTTTGTACCGTAGTCAAATGCCATAATTGTTCGTGACATGGGGGTTCCAAATTTATCTGTGTTTGAGAGTGTCTGTTTATTTAGCTGATTTGAGCTAGGCGTGACCAGCGTCTGCTGAAAGCTGAGCCGCATTAATGCCTAACATCTGCACGGCGACTTTCCAGCGGTCAGAAATCGGTGTATCGAAGATGACCTTTGGATCGGCTTCAACGGTTAACCATGAGTTCTCGGTAAGTTCGGTTTCTAGTTGTCCCGGTTCCCATCCTGCATACCCAAGTGCGACTAAATAATTCATCGGCTCATCTTCTGTGCCCAACACCATCAAGATATCTTTTGAGGTAGTCACTGAGATTTGATCTGTCATGTTGATGCTGGATTGATAGCTGCCTTTAGGTTTGTGCAAAATAAACCCACGGTCTTCTGCGACCGGCCCACCGTTCAATACTGGCTTATCAAGACTTGCTTGGTTGGATTTCGGCTGCTCAGAATCAACCTCAACTTGTTTAAGCATGCTTCCGACAGTGACATCGATAGGGGCGTTGATCATTAAGCCCATCGCACCTTCGTCGTTGTGCTCACAAAGGTAAATTACCGAATTTTGAAAGTAGGGATCTTTCATTCCGGGCATAGCAACCAGAAAGTGGTTCGTTAAATTCATAGAGCCTCCTGCCAGTGTGTTCCCAGTAAAGGAAAAAGAGCGGCGTGAAGCCGCTCATTGATTCTGTGCCGTTTGCGAATAGCTAAGGCTTTCTTTAGTTTAGGCTATTTAGCGTTAACGCGACGCTCGATTGCGTCCATTAATTTACCTGTTACCGAAATATCAAAAGCAGCTTCAATTTCACGGATACAAGTAGGGCTGGTCACGTTAATTTCTGTCAGCTTGTCGCCGATAACATCCAGTCCGACAAAGATTAAGCCTTTTTCTTTTAGTGAAGGAGCCACTGATCGTGCAATAGCCCAGTCTGTTTCACTTAATGGACGAGCTTCACCTGTACCGCCAGCGGCTAGGTTGCCGCGTGTTTCGCCTTTAGCTGGAATACGAGCTAGGCAGTAAGGCATTGGCTCACCGTCAACCACAAGAATACGCTTATCACCATTGCTGATGTCAGGAACAAAGGTTTGTGCCATTGCGTAGTTTTGACCATGGTTGGTCAGCGTTTCAATGATCACCGATACGTTTGGATCGCCTTCCTTCACGCGGAAGATAGACGCACCACCCATACCATCAAGTGGTTTTAGGATCACGTCACCATGCTTCTCACGAAACTCTTTAATCTTTTCAGCTTTACGAGTCACGATGGTAGTTGGTGTTAGCTCTGGGAACCAAGCCGTGAACAACTTTTCGTTACAGTCACGTAGGCTTTGTGGCTTGTTTACGATCAGTGCGCCGTTTTCTTCAGCACGCTCAAGAATGTAGGTCGCGTAAATGTATTCAGTATCAAACGGAGGATCTTTACGCATCAATACTGCATCTAAATCAGATAGCGCGATAGTCTGTTCTGACTTGAATTCATACCAACCGTTTGGGTCTTCCTTTAGTTCTACAACCTTAGTGTCAGCAATGGCTACGCCTTGATCTAAGTGTAGATCATCCATTTCCATGTAATGGATTTCGTAACCACGACGCTGAGCTTCAAGCATCATGGCAAAGCTAGAGTCTTTTTTGATGTTAATGGATGAAATTGGATCCATTACGATGCCAAGTTTGATCATTTTTTTCTCCTAGCCTAGATCGCCAAAACGGACTTGTAAGGCAGTAATTGCGGTTAGAGCAGCTGTTTCGGTACGAAGTACACGTGGGCCGAGTAGCGTCTCTTCAAATTTGTATTGCTCTGTCATGCCGATTTCTTCAGCCGACAAGCCACCTTCAGGACCAATCAATAGGCGTACCTTGCTGATAGGTTCTGGAAGGGTGTTAATTGAGTACTTTGCTCGAGGGTGCAGGTTTAGCTTTAGTGCTTCGCTTGGTTCGCTGCACCATTCTTCAAGCTGCATAATTGGACGAATGACTGGAACCGTATTACGGCCACACTGTTCACACGCCGCGATAGCAATCTTTTGCCACTGTGCGAGTTTTTTCTCAAAGCGTTTTGTATCAAGTTTAACGCCACATCGCTCTGAAATTAGAGGGGTAATGGTGTTCACACCAAGCTCAACCGATTTCTGAATGGTGAACTCCATTTTGTCACCACGTGAAATCACTTGGCCTAAATGTAAGTCTAACGGAGATTCGCTGCTGCGCTCGATGCGTTCAGAAACATTAACGGTGACATTTTTCTTTGACACTTCAGTGATTGTCGCTGGAAATTCAGCACCACTGCCATCAAATAGAAGGACTTCTTGGCCTTCTTTCATGCGAAGGACACGACCAACATGACCCGCGGCATCTTCGCCTAAAGCGAGTGAACCTAACTGATGAATGCGTTCTGGGTGATGGATACGAGGGATTCTCATGCTGGTAAACCTATAAATATGTTCATTTGGGTATTTTGTCTCTGCCTAACATGGATGCTTTTGGTTGAAAAAACAAGGGTAGAGCAAGAGTTTCAGGGGCAATTCTGAAACTCTTGTTTGAGATAGTTGGAATGTTGATTGTACGAGTGACGTTATTTACAAGCAGGGTAAACAAATGGGTTGTGATTTCCTTGGATGGCATAGATTCGCTCATCCCGAGTACATTCCCACTTGTCGACAGGAAATTGCTTGTTCCACGCCATCATCAGGTTGGTTTGCTGCTTAGATAGCTTGAAGCCATACTCTTGGCTCATGTAAAGGTAGGTACGCGCGATAGAGCCTTTTGCTCTGTCTGGCGGCATCACCTTACGCTGCTTGAAGTTGACCTGCATTTCGCACTGACCATAGCTCACGCCATCCATTCCATTCCACTGGCTGAAGTTGTAGTTCGAACGGTCACCATTTACTTCACCGATAGCTGGCGTTAGGTTGTGGAGATCGGCTTCCATGGACTTGAATACTTTGTCATTGCGAGTGCAGTTCTTGCGCCCGCCATCTTGCCAGCACTGACGCTGGTGGCCGAATTGCCAAGCTGGAACCACGTGTTCCCACTCAATTCGACTCGCTCGCTTTTGTTGTTTTCGGACTTGATAACCACAGCCGTCAAGGTCGGGAATCCCTTTCTTTTTGTCCTTCCATGTAATGTCACAACCACAATAAAATGAAGTCGGGTGGTCGAGATAAATCTTCACCGCTTCTCTTTTTGCTTTGGAGAATGAGCTCAGTGGTGCGGCGAAAACGCTTTGGGTTACCAGTAGGCCAAATACTATTGATAAGTAAAAAGACACAGGTAGGCCAAATGCTTTGATGGTGAGTTTTTGCATAGAAAAAGACTGATAAAAGTATGATAAACATCAGTCTAGCACTCAAAGGATGAGTTTCTCCATTACATTTCTATCATCAACTTAATCGAGTGTTGCTTTCTGAAATAAAAAGGATGGGGTTACCAAATCGAATAGGTGCGAGTCTAGGACTTTAGCTGAGCTGTGTGCCTGTGAAGGATAAGGTTTGATAGCACAGCTGGCAGCGATAGGTCGATTGATTTCGAAGCACTTTATTGTGTCGTCTGATTGATAATGGGTAAGTGGTGCACTCACATCGATATTCAAAGGTTTTCCCTTGAACTGAAGCTATTTCAAAGCTGTGAGTTGTTTTGGCTGGAACGTTGAATACCTTTTCCATCACGTATTTCCACTCGTTTCCGTGAGGCCTAACACGTCCGAAAACCTGATGCGTGATTAGGTGTGCTAGCTCATGCGGCACAACTTCGTTGATGAAGGCGTCTTCATTTTCAGAAAATAGTACGTGGTTGAGCTTAATTTCGTTGAGCTGAAGGTAGGCCTTTCCCGCTGCTTTACCTCTTAACTTGAAGGTGATAGTTGGGTGTGGAAATTCACGAGAGAAATGTTGATTTGCGATAGCTAGGCACTCGGCCAATTTCTTATTTGCTCGATGTTGTTGCGGGGTGTAAGACAAACGTTGTTAACTCCAAATAAAAGACCTCAGCGTTTAAGCCAAGGCCTCATCATAACATTGCTTTTTGATCTAGCGATGCTTTACACGTGATGTTTTTTCTTAATGATCTCGTGATAAGCGTGCCATGTACCATAACCAAGTAGCGGCATGGTGACGATCATTCCGATGCCGTAGGTGGCAAAACCCACCAGAATACCGGCACAAATAATACTTGCCCAAACCACCATTGCAGGAATGTTCGATTTCACGGCATTAAAGCTAGTGAAAATTGCGCTCATCACATCAACGCGTCTCTCCATCATTAACGGAATTGAAAATGCTGAGATGCTAAATATGAGGCTTGCGATAACAAAACCAATCACAGAACCCGTAATTAAGAAGGGAGCGAACTCAGCCAATGGTGCGCCTTGCACTGAAGGGTAGAGCGCGTGCAATAACGCAGCGATACGCATCCAGAATATCATCGCAACCATCAACACAATCGCAAAGGCCCATTGGTGGGTGGAGTTGCGAGTGATGGCTTTCATTGAGTGGAGTAGGCTGGCGTTATGGCCTTTTTCTCTTTCCCAAGCTGCGTCATACAAGCCTAGGGCAAGAAACGGCCCTATCAGCATGTACACGATCAGGCTTGGCATCACGACTAAGTGTGTTCCTTGCCATTGGACAAGTTGAACAATCGCAATTGCTGCTCCCATAAAGCACAATCCGTAAAATGCGCTGATTAATGGCATTCTTACTAAGTCATGCAGAGCAAGCGACAACCAATGAAAGGGTGCGGAAATACTGATTTGGTTGCAAGGAATGGTGCGAGCGTAATCCTTATCGCTGACCTTGTGTTTTTTATCGTTCAGTTCGGATGGGTGCGCGGTACGAGGCATAGATCCCCCTAGTTAAATAACGTCCTAGTTATAATTCCATAAGGCTCATCGATATGGCTTGTGTGAGAGTTATGGTGTTTGAGCTAAATTGCTCTTTGTCATCCCAGTTATTGTTCTAGCGTGCATTTAACGAGCGTTATCAGACTGAATTAATTTAAGTTAAATGTGAGCTTGATCGCCTAGGAGTTACCTTAACTATTGTCAGTAGTGCTAGAAAACACAAATTATCAGCGGCTTTTTATACTAAGTGGTTAACGGTAAAGAAGGGCGTTGGAGAAGGGTATTGTGAGTGAAAGTTCGATAAGTACATAAAAATAAAGCCCTTACTAAGCAGTAAGGGCTTTAAAGAAACAAATCGCAGTGGCTAAATTATTTTAGGCCAGCGAAGTCCGCAAGGATTGCTGCTTTGTCAGTCGCTTCCCAAGGGAACTCTTCACGACCGAAGTGGCCGTATGCAGCAGTTTGCTTGTAGATAGGCTGAAGAAGGTTCAGCATCTCTTGAAGGCCGTATGGACGTAGGTCGAAGTTTTGACGAACTGCTTCAATGATGATTTCGTGCGCTACTTTCTCAGTACCGAACGTTTCAACCATGATAGATGTTGGATCAGCAACACCAATAGCGTAAGACAGTTGAATCTCACAACGATCAGCCATGCCAGCAGCAACGATGTTTTTCGCAACGTAACGAGCCGCGTAAGCTGCAGAACGGTCAACTTTTGATGGATCTTTACCTGAGAATGCACCGCCACCGTGACGAGCTGCGCCGCCGTAGGTATCAACGATGATCTTACGACCAGTTAAACCACAGTCACCCATTGGGCCACCGATTACGAAACGGCCTGTTGGGTTGATGAAGAAGTTAGTATCTTTGTTGATCCACTCAGCAGGAAGTACTGGCTTGATGATTTCTTCCATTACTGCTTCGCGTAGGTCAGGCGTTGTTACTGAATCACAGTGTTGAGTAGAAAGAACAACAGCATCGATACCAACGATCTTACCTTGGTCGTATTGGAACGTAACTTGAGATTTCGCATCTGGGCGAAGGAAGTCAAGTTTGCCGCTCTTACGTACTTCAGCTTGCTTCTTAACAAGAAGGTGAGAGTAAGTAATTGGAGCTGGCATTAGGATAGGAGTTTCGTTAGTCGCGTAACCAAACATGATACCTTGGTCGCCTGCGCCTTGCTCTTTAGGGTCTTCTTTATCAACACCTTGGTTGATGTCTGGAGACTGCTTACCAATTGTGTTTAGAACAGCACAAGAGTCAGCGTCAAAGCCCATATCAGAATGAACGTAACCAATTTCACGTACTGTTTCACGAGTGATTTCTTCGATATCAACCCATGCAGACGTTGTCACTTCACCGCCAACCATAACCATGCCGGTTTTAACGTAAGTCTCACAAGCAACACGTGCTTTTGGATCTTGTTCCAAGATGGCATCAAGAACAGCATCAGAGATTTGGTCTGCAATTTTATCTGGATGACCTTCTGAAACAGATTCAGAAGTGAATAGGTGCTTAGCCATGAGAGCTCCACTTTTAAGTTTTTGGTGTAAATAGTTTATGGCGTCGCAAGCTAGGAAGCGCCGCCATTAAATACAGTATATTTTGTAGGTGTTTCTACATCTAGACGGCTATTCTAAATTCCAGCGGTCGAATTACAAGCTCTTTTTTATGATATGTCATAACTAATCGTTTGCGTATCGATCGAGATAAGCCACTGCTAAGTGATGTAAATGTTCGAAAATTGCGAAAAATGACCGTTAAAATGCCAGTAAAACGTTTGCAGTCGCAATAGTCGTTTGAGAGAATACCCGCGCTAATAAAAATGAAAACTTTAGCAATTATCTCTTTTTTAAATCGCTTATGTATCCAGGAGCAGACATGCCTTCTCGTAAAGATCTAGCCAATGCAATCCGCGCACTTAGCATGGACGGTGTTCAACAAGCAAATTCAGGCCACCCAGGCGCACCTATGGGCATGGCTGACATCGCTGAGGTTCTTTGGCGTGGCCACTTGAACCACAACCCAGCAAACCCAGAATGGGCTGACCGCGACCGTTTTATTCTGTCTAACGGCCATGGTTCAATGTTGATTTATTCTCTGCTTCACCTTGCAGGTTACGAGCTTTCAATTGAAGACCTGAAAAACTTCCGTCAACTGCACTCTAAGACTCCAGGTCACCCTGAGTACGGTTACGCTCCTGGTATCGAAACAACGACTGGTCCTCTAGGTCAAGGCATCACTAACGCTGTTGGTATGGCAATGGCTGAGAAAGCACTGGCGGCACAGTTCAACAAAGAAGGCCACGACATCGTAGACCACTACACTTATGCATTCATGGGTGATGGCTGTCTGATGGAAGGTATCTCTCACGAAGCATGTTCTCTAGCAGGTACGCTAGGTCTTGGTAAGCTGGTTGCTTTCTGGGATGACAACGGCATCTCTATCGATGGTGAAGTTGAAGGTTGGTTCTCTGACGATACACCTAAGCGTTTTGAAGCATACGGCTGGCACGTAATCCCAGCAGTAGATGGTCACGACTCTGACGCTATCAACGCAGCGATTGAAGCGGCTAAAGCGGATCCTCGTCCTACGCTTATCTGTACTAAAACTATCATCGGTTTTGGTTCTCCAAACAAAGCGGGTACGCATGACTGTCACGGTGCTCCACTAGGTGCTGATGAAATCACAGCAACTAAAGCAGCATTGGGTTGGGAACACGGTCCTTTCGAAATCCCAGCAGATATCGCAGCTGAGTGGAATGCGAAAGAAGCAGGCGCAGCGAAAGAAGCAGCGTGGAACGCGAAGTTTGACGCATACGCAGCGGCTTACCCAGAGCTAGCAGCTGAATTCAAACGTCGTACTAACGGCGAGCTACCCGCTGAGTGGGAAGAGAAAGCAAACGCAATCATTGCTGATCTTCAAGCTAACCCAGCAAACATCGCTTCACGTAAAGCATCTCAAAACGCACTAGAAGCGTTTGGTCAAATGCTTCCAGAATTCATGGGCGGCTCTGCTGACCTTGCGCCTTCTAACCTGACTATGTGGTCTGGTTCTAAGTCTCTTGAAGCAACTGACTTCTCTGGTAACTACATCCATTACGGTGTACGTGAATTCGGTATGACGGCTATCATGAACGGTATCGCTCTGCACGGTGGTTTCGTGCCATACGGCGCAACGTTCCTAATGTTCATGGAATACGCGCGTAACGCAATGCGTATGGCTGCTCTGATGAAAGTTCAGAACATCCAAGTTTACACGCACGATTCTATCGGCTTAGGCGAAGATGGCCCTACTCACCAACCGGTTGAGCAGATCGCTTCTCTACGTCTGACTCCAAACATGAGCACATGGCGTCCATGTGACCAAGTTGAGTCTGCTGTTGCTTGGAAACTGGCTATTGAGCGTAAAGATGGTCCTTCATCTCTAATCTTCTCTCGTCAAAACCTTGCACAACAAGATCGTAATGCTGAGCAAGTTGCTAACATCGCTAAGGGTGGTTACATCCTGAAAGATTGTGAAGGCAAGCCAGAGCTAATCATCATTGCAACTGGTTCTGAAGTTGAGCTTGCAGTTGAAGCTGCTGCACAACTAACCGCTGAAGGTAAAGCAGTACGCGTAGTATCTATGCCTGCAACTGACGCGTTCGACAAGCAAGACGCTGAATACCGTGAGTCTGTACTTCCATCTGACGTTACAGCGCGTATCGCAGTAGAAGCTGGCATCGCTGACTTCTGGTACAAATACGTTGGCTTCGGTGGCAAGATCATCGGTATGACAACGTTCGGCGAATCTGCACCAGCAGGTGAGCTATTCAAGATGTTCGGTTTCACTACTGAAAACGTAGTAAACACAGCGAAAGAGCTTCTTGCTTAATCATTGACTGATGGCCTTGTGCTAACAGTTAAATGAAGGAAAAAACCGAGCGCTGAGCTCGGTTTTTTGTATCTGGGATTTGTTTCTTCTAGGCTTATCTCTACAAGCAACAGATTAACCTGTCTTAACTAAACGGCGTTATTCAAGTAATGCCTTTTGGGTAGGATTCAGTTATCATCTGTTGCACGAAATTTTGGTTAGATGTACGGAACTATGCTAAAAGTCGCGATAAACGGATTTGGAAGAATAGGGCGTAATGTATTACGCGCTGTCTATGAAAGTGGCAAAAGCCAACAAATCAAAGTAGTAGCTGTTAATGAGCTTGCTCAGCCTGACGCTATGGCTCATCTATTGCAATACGACACTAGTCACGGCCGCTTCGGCAAGAAAATCTCCAACGATCAAGAGCACATCTATGTCCATCACGGCATTGGTGCGGAAGATAAAGGTGAGTTCGATACCATTCGTATCTTACATCTTGCTGATATTGAGCTGTTGCCTTGGCGTGACCTAGAAGTGGATATTGTTCTCGACTGTACCGGAGTTTATGGTTGCCGAGATGACGGCCTAGCGCACATTGCTGCTGGGGCAAAAAAGGTACTGTTTTCTCACCCTGGTGCCAATGACCTCGATAACACCATTATCTATGGTGTGAATCACGATACCATTGAAGCGGACCACCGAATCGTTTCCAATGGCTCATGCACCACCAACTGTATTGTCCCTATCATTAAGGTTCTTGATGACGCCTTTGGCATTGAGTCCGGTACTATTACGACTATTCACTCTTCAATGAATGATCAACAAGTTATCGATGCGTACCACAGCGATTTGCGTCGTACTCGAGCGGCAAGCCAATCGATCATTCCTGTCGATACCAAGTTGCATAAAGGTATTGAAAGAATCTTCCCGAAATTTTCCAACAAATTTGAAGCTATATCTGTGCGTGTGCCGACGGTAAACGTAACAGCGATGGATTTAAGTGTCACAATTAATGCAAATGTGAAAGTTAATGACGTAAATCAAACCATTGTTAATGCATCCCAGTGTACATTACACAATATAGTTGACTATACTGAAGCGCCGCTCGTTTCCATCGACTTTAATCACGATCCCCATAGCGCAATCGTTGATGGTTCACAAACTCGAGTGAGCAACGGCCACTTAGTTAAAATGCTAGTGTGGTGTGACAATGAATGGGGCTTTGCGAACCGAATGCTAGATACGGTTCTTGCAATGCAAGCTTCTGAAGGCAAGAAGTAAGACCTAGAAGCAAATGTGCGGATTATTTATTTTTTAGCTTGAAATAAATACTAAGAGTCCACATATTATTGGTAGTGAAAGAATTACCAGTTGAATAATTTATAGGCTTAGCAGGGTTGCTGAGTTTCCAAAACTTTATATTTATTTAAATTTGAGAGGACAAATCATGTCTGTGATCAAGATGACTGACCTGGAACTTGCAGGTAAACGCGTATTTATCCGTGCTGACCTAAACGTACCAGTAAAAGACGGTAAAGTAACTTCAGATGCACGTATCCTTGCATCTCTACCAACTATCAAACTTTGCCTAGAAGCTGGCGCAAAGGTAATGGTTACTTCTCACCTTGGTCGTCCTACTGAAGGCGAATACAACGAAGAGTTCTCTCTAGCTCCTGTAGTTAACTACCTAAACGACGCACTAGACTGCGAAGTTAAACTAGCTAAAGATTACGTAAACGGCCTAGAGCTAAACGCTGGTGAACTTGTTGTTCTTGAAAACGTTCGCTTTAACAAAGGCGAAAAGAAGAACGAAGAAGCGCTTTCTAAGCAATACGCTGCACTATGTGACATCTTCGTAATGGATGCATTCGGTACAGCTCACCGTGCTCAAGCTTCTACACACGGTGTTGGTACTTACGCTCCTGTAGCATGTGCTGGCCCTCTTCTAGCTGCTGAGCTTGAAGCGCTTGGTAAAGCAATGGACAACCCAGCTCGCCCACTAGTGGCTATCGTTGGTGGTTCTAAGGTTTCTACTAAACTAACAGTTCTAGAATCTCTTTCTAAAATTGCTGACCAGCTTGTTGTTGGTGGTGGTATCGCGAACACATTCATCGCTGCTGAAGGCCACAACGTAGGTAAGTCTCTATACGAAGCTGACCTAGTTGAAACGGCTCAAAAACTAATGAAAGAGTGTGCTATCCCAGTAGCGACTGACGTTGCATGTGCTAAAGCATTCGACGAAAACGCAGAAGCTGAAATCAAGCACGTTTCTGAAGTTCAAGACGACGACATGATCTTCGACCTTGGTCCAGATTCAACTGCGGCACTAGCTGAAATCATCGGCAACGCTAAAACTATCCTTTGGAACGGCCCTGTAGGCGTATTCGAATTCAAAAACTTCGAAGCGGGTACAGCTGGTATCTCTAAAGCAATCGCTGAGTCTGCAGGCTTCTCTGTAGCAGGTGGTGGTGACACGCTAGCAGCTATCGACAAGTTCGGTATCAAAGCTGACGTTTCTTACATCTCTACTGGCGGTGGCGCTTTCCTTGAATTCGTTGAAGGTAAAGTACTTCCTGCAGTAGCAATGCTTGAAGAGCGTGCTAAAGCATAATTGATTTAGAAAGGCGAGATGTGAATCTCGCCTTTTAACGTTTGCTGCATATCACACTTTTTTGCTAGAATGACATAAGTTGTGAGCAAACGATTGCAAGTTTTTGAACTTAAGTTTTTTAATCTTAAAACGATAGAATAAATAGGACTATTTCCATGTCTAAGATCTTCGATTTTGTAAAACCTGGTGTAATTTCTGGCGATGACGTACAGAAAGTATTTGAAATCGCAAAAGAGAACAAGTTTGCACTTCCTGCTGTAAACGTTGTTAACACTGATTCAATCAACGGTGTTCTAGAAGCAGCTGCTAAAGTTAAAGCTCCTGTTGTTGTTCAGTTCTCTAACGGCGGTGCTGGTTTCTTCGCTGGTAAAGGCGTTAAACTTGAAGGTCAAGGCGCACAAATCCTTGGCGCTGTTGCTGGTGCAAAATACGTACACGCTGTTGCTGAGTCTTACGGTGTTCCAGTTATCCTGCACACTGACCACGCTGCTAAGAAACTTCTTCCATGGATCGACGGTCTACTAGACGCTGGTGAAGAGTTCTTCGCACAAACTGGTAAGCCTCTTTTCTCTTCTCACATGATCGATCTTTCTGAAGAGTCTCTAGAAGAGAACATCGAAACATGTGCTAAGTACCTAGAGCGCATGGCTAAAATGAACATGACTCTAGAAATCGAACTAGGTTGTACTGGTGGTGAAGAAGATGGCGTTGATAACTCTGATATGGACGCATCTGAGCTTTACACTTCTCCTGAAGATGTAGCTTACGCTTACGAAATCCTAAACGCAGTTAGCCCTCGTTTCACTATCGCGGCTTCTTTCGGTAACGTACACGGTGTTTACCAAGCTGGTAACGTTGTACTTACTCCAACTATCCTACGTGACTCTCAAGCATACTGTGCAGAGAAGTTCGGTATTGCACCTAACGCTCTAAACTTCGTATTCCACGGTGGTTCTGGTTCTTCTGAAGCAGAAATCCAAGAGTCTATCGGCTACGGTGTTATTAAAATGAACATCGATACTGATACACAGTGGGCAACTTGGGATGGTATCCGTACTTACTCTGCTGAAAACTTCGATTACCTACAAGGTCAAATCGGTAACCCTAAAGGCGAAGACCAACCAAACAAGAAGTTCTACGATCCACGCGTATGGCTACGTGCTGGTCAAGCTTCAATGGTTACTCGTCTTGAGAAAGCATTTGCTGACCTTAACGCTATCGACGTACTATAATTCTTTGAATTAAGTACTCTTTAAGTTTTAAAAACCCGCTCATTGAGCGGGTTTTTTTATGTCTGATAAAAACTTGTATTAAATATGTGAAAAACCTAGCGTGTGGTGAATAAATTTCCTAGGATTGAGTTATCGGTATTTGTATTTATTGGTAAGTTTCAATAATTCAAAAGCTTACATAAATATGACTTTGCAATCTGTCAAAGATAGGATATCGTGCCGAAAAACTGAACTTGGTTCAGTTTATAAAAAGGACTTGGCTTAAATTTACTTTGAACACAATGACTTAACGGTCATTAAACTGTTTATTATATTGTAGAGTAAATTAGGCTTAAGGCAGTTTAGCCCATAGCATATTATATAGAGGATGCACATTATGGCTGAGAGTTCGACAGCGGTTGAGACTCCACTTGTGGATGGTTTGTCTCAAGCAGAGCAGTGGTTAACAAATAATTCAGATTTATTTATCCAATATGGCGTAAATATCATTTCAGCACTGATAATTCTATTTATTGGTAACCTTATTGTTAAAGCAGTAGCGAATAGCGTGTCTAAGGTTCTTCAGAAGAAGAAAATGGACCGAGCGGTTGTGGAATTTATTCACGGCTTAGTTCGCTACCTATTGTTTGTTATTGTTTTAATTGCTGCACTAGGTCGATTAGGTGTTCAAACGGCATCTGTAGTTGCTGTTATTGGTGCGGCTGGTTTAGCCGTTGGTCTTGCATTACAAGGCTCACTATCTAACTTTGCTGCTGGTGTACTTATCGTTGCATTCCGTCCATTTAAGTCTGGTGACTATGTGGAAATTGGTGGTGTAGCAGGTTCAGTGGATTCAATTCAGATCTTCCAAACGGTTCTAACAACGCCAGATAACAAAATGGTAGTGGTACCAAACGGTAGCGTTATTGGTAGCCCAATTACTAACTACTCTCGTCATGACACACGTCGTATCGACCTAATGATCGGTGTTTCTTACGGTGCTGATCTACAAAAGACCAAAGAACTTCTGACTAAGATCTGTGAATCTGACGAGCGCGTGTTGAAAGAACCAGGCGTTCAAGTGGGTGTTCACACACTTGCTGACTCTTCTGTTAACTTCGTGGTTCGCCCATGGGTTAGCACCGCAGAGTACTGGAATGTTTACTTCGACCTGATGCAAGCAATCAAAGAAGGCTTGGATAAAGAAGGTATCGAAATTCCATTCCCACAAATGGATGTTCACATGAACAAAGTTGAGGGCTAATAAAGCTTCGACAAGTTGAATAAAAAGGCGGATAACTTAGGTTATCCGCCTTTTTTGTTGTCTTCAATATCATTCCTTTTACTCGTTAGTTGTTGTTACTGCTTAGCTTCTTTTCTTTGTATATCCCTATTTCGTGTTCTACTCGACGTCGGCCACAACGATGTTTTTAACATCGCATATAAGGGCTTTCTTACTTCTTGTCCTCCCAAAATAGCCAATAAACATAAACCGCCAGGAATCAGAATCATCATCAGTAGCGGTCGAAGTAGATAAGAGAAGCAAAAGATCGTGGGCAGAAAAATCAGCACTTGTCCCAGTCGGTTTAATATATTCATCATGTCCGTATCTCCAAAGTTAAATTGAGCGCGCTCATTTTATAATTGAGCGCGCTCAATTTGTCAAATTAGAGCACTAAGAGTATGATCAAGCTTGATTAGAGAAGGATGTATTTTCGTGAGTAAGAGAGAGATAACGAAACAGAAGATCTTAGCGTCTGCTTGGGAGTTGTTTGGGGAAAATGGTTATGACAACACCACAACTCGACAGATCGCTCGCCACGCGGGTGTGGCAGATGGCACGGTGTTTAGTCATTTTGAAACCAAGCTGACTATTCTTCGAGAAGGAATGCTATCACAGTTGGAAAAGATTGGTCAGGAGGTGTTAGCGGCTGAGCAAGATAAACGTGCTGTGGATATCGGTATCTTGCTAATTGGACACTACTACAGCTATTATTTTGATAATGTTGAGTTAAGTCGAGCGTTACTCAAAGAGGTCATTTGGGATCTAGACTATTACCGTACCTTTGATCAGGCACTCTTTCAGACTGTTAATGTCGATGCATCTATTTCTGAAAAAATGCCATTGATTATGGATAGCTATTTCATGACCTTGATAAATCACTTGAGCCAACCGGAACCAAGCCTTGAAGCTGCGCTGAGTGAACTTAACAGTAAAATTCGAGTCATTCTAGCGTAACTCATTATATTAATGAGTTACTGATGTCATCTTTGGCTTGGTCGACAGTCTTTGTTCTTTAATTGCTTACCAGTATTGCTCAACCAGTCCATTGGCGAGCACAAGTGCAATAGCGAACATCATGGTTGCTACTGCGATATCGATGCCTTTCTTAACTTTAGGTTTCGATAGCGTTGGACCTAGCTTTGCTGCGCCTAATGATAAGGAATAAAACCACACGAATGAAGCTAAGATAGTCCCCATCGCAAACGCAATTCTGTCGTTGCCTTCAAACTGCCCGCCAATGGATCCTAGAATCACCACGGTATCCAAATAGAGGTGTGGGTTTAATACTGTTACCGCTAATGCACCCAAAATAACGGTGCGCTTTCCACGAGCCAATACCTCACTTTTTGATTCATCACTAGTGCGCGTTTTGAATGCACTGCGCAGTGATAGCAAACCATATACCGTTAGAAAAGCGATACCGCCCAATGTCACTGAGGTAAGCAGCAATTCATTTTGAGACAGAATTGCTCCGCCACCAAAAATACCCAATGAGATAAACAGGGTATCGAGCAGGCTGCAAATCGTTGCAGTCGTTAAATGATGATTGCGTTTTATGCCTTGATTTAGGACGTACGCATTTTGTGCGCCTATCGGGATTATCATACTTGCCCCTAGACCAAAACCTTGTAATAAAACCCAAAAACTCATTTTAACCTCCACTTAATTAACGACATTTACGTGCTATGTGGCGAAGATACTCCGACCCTTTAAATAAGTATAATTAATGATTTTAATCCATTATTAGAGTTGCTAATGTGGTATCGGGTTAGCTTAAAAAGGAAGCAAATTGATGCGTGGATTGGATTATAAATGGATTGAAGCACTGGATGCCGTTGTGAAACAACGTAGCTTTGAGAGGGCCGCTGAGCAGTTATACATCTCCCAATCAGCGGTGTCCCAACGTATCAAACAGCTAGAAAAGTGGTTAGCCCAGCCAGCGCTTGTGAGAGAAAACCCACCAAGGCCTACACCAGCAGGAAAAAAGCTGTTGGGTTTGTATCGTCGTGTTCGCTTGTTAGAGCACGAGCTTGTGCCTGAGTTAATGAATGAAGAGGGTACTCAACCACTATCGATATCCATAGCCACCAACGCTGATAGTTTGGCGACATGGTTGTTACCTGCACTGTCGGATGTGATGAAGTCTCGTCAAGTCGAGTTGAACCTCGCGATTCATGGTGAGTCTAGAACCATTGAAAAAATAAAAAGCGGTGAGGTTGCCGGTGCGATCAGTTTAGAGCCCCAAGCGATTCCTGGATGCAGTGCTGACTACCTCGGTCGTATGGACTATGTGTGTGTGGCGAGTCCTGATTTTCATCAGCGTTACTTTTCAGAGGGCGTAAACTACGCCACCTTAAGCAAAGCACCTGCGGTTTCCTATGATCAATACGATGATCTGCATAAGAAATTTCTGCATGATCATTTTAACGTACCGAGAGACAGTGTGATCAATCATACGGTCGGCAGTTCAGAAGCGTTTGTGCGCTTGGCATTATCGGGTGTTGCCTATTGCTTGATTCCTCGATTGCAGATTATCGAGGAACTAGAGTCTGGTGCTTTGATTGATATTACCCCTGGCTTTCTGCTGTCTTATCGCATCTATTGGCACCATTGGCAGCTTGAGAGCGGGGTGCTAAAAGAGGTATCCCAAGCGATATTAAGTTTTGCTCATAATCATTTACCTCAGTAAGTTGTTGGTTTTTTCAGCGTCAAAGTTCTGTTAGATGTGCACAATCAGGATTGGCTAAACGATAAATTACTCTATGATGGAAGGACATTTGTTTAGCATAGGTCTACCTAATGAAGTTTGTACCAAAGATGTTAGCAACGTCTCTTACTCTTACTGCTGCGTTGAGTGCTGTGAGCTTTCCATCACTGGCTGACTCTCCATCCTTTCCGCATATTTCAACAACAGGTTATGGTGAAGTTATCGCGACACCTGATATGGCGACATTCTCAGTGAGAGTGGTAGAGTCAACGATGACGGCTGAACAGGCTAAAAGTACTGTTGATAAAGTGGTAACGGGCTTTCTAAATAAGCTACACCAAGCCGGCGTAGATGAGGCGAGCGTACACAGCTCTAATCTGTACCTATCTCCTCAGTACCATTATCCAAAAGATGGCAAACCAGAATTGGTTGGCTACCGCGCTTCACGTAATGTGAGCGTTCAAGTGAATGAGCTCGCTAATCTCAATGAGTACATGGATATTGCAATAGGACAGGGTATTAACCAGATCGATAACATCCAGCTGCAAGTTCGTGACCAAGCTAAGTATCAAGAGCAAGCACGCTTAGAAGCGATCAAAGATGCGACATCAAAAGCTAAATCATTAGCGAGTGGTTTTGAGCGTGAGCTAGGTGATGTTTGGCGTGTTGATTACAATGCACAATCTTCTCAGCCTGTGCTAATGCGTTCAATGGCGATGGATGCAAGAACAGAATCGAACTCTTATGAAGACTCAACGATCACCATTCGTGATCGTGTCAATGTGATCTATCAGATCGAAGAGTAACAGCAGCGTTATAGAAGGTTTTGGATCATGGTGATCTAATTACCTACGATAGGCCAAATACTAAAAAGGCTCTCATTGCGAGAGCCTTTCTGTTTTTACTTATGGTCTAACTCGATGATTAGTGAAGAAGACGAGCACGGATTGTGCCTTCGATCTCTTTCAGTTTAAGCAGTGCTTCTTCTGAACGATCCGCTTCTACATCGATAACTACATAACCCATATCAGCCGCAGTCTGTAGGTACTGACCCGCGATGTTGATGCCTTCTTCAGCGAAGATGGTGTTGATCTGAGTTAGGATACCTGGGCGGTTTTCGTGAATGTGTAGCAAGCGAGATGTGCCCGTATGCAATGGCAGTGATACCTCTGGGAAGTTAACACTTGATAGCGTAGAGCCGTTATCAGAGTATTTCGCTAGTTTACCAGCAACTTCAACTCCGATGTTCTCTTGTGCTTCTTGAGTTGAACCACCCACATGAGGCGTTAGAATCACGTTATCGAACTGCATTAATGGAGACTCAAACGGGTCTGCATTGGTTTTTGGTTCTGTTGGGAAAACATCAATAGCCGCACCAGAAAGGTGACCAGAATCCAGAGCGCCACACAGAGCAGGGATGTCAACTACCGTGCCACGAGCTGCATTGATAAAGATAGAGCCAGGCTTCATGCGCTCGAACTCTTCTTTACCCATCATGTCTTTAGTTTCATTGGTTTCAGGTACGTGTAAAGAGATCACGTCACACTTATTCAGCAACTCGGTCATAGTATGAACTTGAGTGGCATTACCTAGAGACAGCTTGTTTTCGATATCGTAAAAGTAAACACGCATACCAAGGTTTTCAGCAATAATACCCAGCTGAGTACCGATGTGACCGTAGCCAATAATACCTAAACGCTTACCACGAGCTTCGTAAGAGTTGTCTGCACTCTTTTTCCAGATACCACGGTGAGCAAGAGCATTTTTCTCTGGGATACCGCGAAGCAGTAATAGAACCTGACCTAGAACGAGTTCAGCAACACTTCGAGTGTTTGAGAACGGTGCATTGAAAACAGGGATACCGCGCTTTGCTGCTGCTTGAAGGTTGACTTGGTTAGTACCAATACAGAAACAACCGACTGCAACCAGCTTTTCAGCCGCATCAATAACTTCTTGGGAGATGTTGGTGCGAGAACGGATACCAATGAAATGAGCATCTTTAACTGCTTCAAGAAGTTCATCTTCAGGTAGTGAGCCTTTGTGGTACTCAATATTTGTGTAACCAGCGGCTTGCAGTACTTCTACAGAAGAAGGGTGAAGACCTTCTAGAAGTAGAATTTTTATTTTTTCTTTTTCCAGTGAAACTTTGGCCATTGTTCTCGTCCTTAAAATGGAAAGGTTGGGCAAATGCGGCGCACGTGCTACAAAATGGCTGAAAGGGGAACAAATTCACCACTTTGTTAGGAGACAAACGTTTTCCCTGTGCGTCTTCTGAACAATAAAGTAACAAAAAAAAAATGTTTTGGGTAAGAAAATTACGGAATAAGACATAATTTTACAGCAATAAAGCAAAAAAACGGCGCCCTAGGGCACCGTCTGTAATGAAGTAACAGAAAAACTCAATCTTCTATTATTTATTCTTCGATTTTTGCACCTTCAGGCGTGCCAGTGATAACTACATCAGCACCACGGTGAGCGAACAGACCAACCGTTACCACGCCAGCGATACCATTGATGATATCTTCTAGCTGTTTTGGGTTTTCGATCGCCATGCCGTACACATCTAGGATCACGTTGCCGTTATCGGTTGTGCAGCCTTCGCGGTAAACTGGGTCACCACCAAGTTTTACTAATTCACGAGCAACGTATGAGCGTGCCATTGGGATAACTTCAACAGGCAGTGGGAATTTACCCAACACATCAACTGCTTTGGTACCATCAACGATACAAATAAACTTATCAGAGATAGCTGCTACGATTTTTTCACGAGTCAAAGCAGCGCCGCCGCCTTTGATCATATCGCGAGAACCGTTAATCTCGTCAGCGCCATCAACATAGATGTCTAGCTTGAATACGTCGTTGCATTCGAATACTTTGATTTCTAGCGCTTCTAGTTTTTCAGTAGAGGCTACAGAGCTTGAAACCGCACCCTTGATTTTGTCTTTCATTGTGCCAAGCGCGTCGATGAAGTGATTTACTGTTGAGCCAGTACCTACACCTACAATGCTGCCTTCTTCAACATATTGAAGTGCTGCCCAGCCCGCTGCTTTTTTCATTTCATCTTGAGTCATGCCATTCTCCTGAATAAGGTCTTGCGCTTTGAATTAATCGTTTGCGTAATGATGAAGTTAACGTTTAGATATCGGGGTAACTTTTGGATATCGAGGTTAACGTTTGCGGCGCGATTATAGCGCTTTAATGGTTGTTTTCCCATTGCCAAGTTTTACTCGGAGTCACGATTTTAGGTAACGGAATGTCCCAACCTTCAATTGGTAAACGATCGACATGTTGGCAATCGTGAGCAAGGCCAATAGGTGTTGCGCCATTGCCCGTCTCGAACCATCGAGCCAAGGTGCGATCGTAATATCCACCGCCCATGCCTAAGCGATGCCCCTGAGAGTCAAAGCCCACCAATGGTGTGAGAATTAGATCGAGTTGTTGGCATGGTTTGACGAGTAATTGATTGAGCTGAGGTTCAACGATTCCGTACTTATTCAAAACCGTCGGTGTGCTTGGCGAGTAGTGCAGAAACAGCAGATGTCCGGCCGAGAAGGGGTGCAATACTGGTAAATAAGTTTGCTTACCTTGCGCCCATAACCATTCAATTAAAGGCTGGGTATCGAGTTCGCCATCAATGGAAATATAGAGGGCGATATGTTGAGCCGACTGAATTTCATCAAGCTGAGCACACTGCTTAACTAAGTCTATCCCGGATTGAGTTTGTTGTTCGCTAGATAGGGAGTTACGTTTGATGCGGATCTGTTTGCGAAATTCGCTGCGTGTGAGCGTCTTCATAAGAAGGGATACCCCAAAGTGCCGTTGAGAATAGATGGCCCTTGAACCAGCGAGTTCAAGGCGGATCAGCAATGATTACCGTAGGCTTCTCGGCGGACCGAGCATGCTCAATAGCACTCAAGTACTAACCCTTAGGGATTGCTTATCGGCTCGGGGACGTGAATCCTCTGACAAACACTCCAGGGTAAATTTTGTGTACGCTATTGCTGTCCGTGCTTAACTTTACTGAGGACATCTGAAAGTGATGTCGTGAGCTGTTCCATTCGCTCGGTCAGTGCGTTTTGTTCGTCGTTTGCTTCAAACTTCTTGGTTTGTAGCTCATAACAAATATTCAGAGCTGCGATTGTTAGCAGCTTCACTTCATTGGTTACCTTAGTACGTTCAGCCATCTCTTTCAATCGATTATCAAGATCGGCCGCCGCTGCAATCAATGACTCTTCTTGCCCTGGGGGACAATTCACTCGAGTCAGTTTTCCTAATATTTCAACGTCTACCGCTTGATTACTCATGATGGATGAACTCTTTAACGCACTATTTAAGGCTGTTGCTCTTTATCATTTTTTGAGAAAGAAAAAGTGCAAGTACCGATGAGGAAGCAATCTCCTCTGAGGGAGAAACTATAGGTAAACCGCTATTAAGATTCAAGCTTTTCAGAGTGACTGTTTGTAAATGAGAGCTTGAGCACACAGTAATTCAGCAAATTGAACAATTGGTAGTCAGTCATCCTTCAATTGCTCAGGATCGACGCTTACCAGAATTGGGGTGAAGTGGTACGATTATACTATCGATATAAAGAATAACTGAGCGAGCTATCTGATGAGCGAAACTACTTTACCTGACTACCTAACGGTTGCGACTGAACTTCAATCGGCAAGCCTAGCCGTAAACCCTGCTGAGATGCATGGTTTATTAACGGGTATGTTGAGCGGAGGCTTAAACCTAGCAGATAAAAGCTGGCAACCACTTATCTTTGATTACACCAATGAAGGCATGGGGTGGCCAGATCGCGCATTAACGTTAGCGGAAGCGACATTAAAGGTGACGACCAGCGAAATCACAGGTTCAGGCATGGAACTGTCCATGTTGCTGCCTGATGAAGACGCAAGCGCAAGCTTGTTTGATTTGGCTGATGGTGTGTCAGATTGGATTAACCACTTTATTTCTGGTTTAGGCTTGGTTGGCGCTCAATTGAATAAAGCGTCTGACGGTACCAAAGAAGCATTAGCTGATCTTGAAGAGATGGCAAAGCTAGGCATTGACGAAGACGATGATATGGAAGAGCAAGCGCAGCTTCTAGAGCACGTTATTGAACACGTAAAAGCGTGTGCACTAACGATTCATGCTGAATTCGGTGCTCGCCCATCTGAAGATGCAGCTCCAACCATTCATTAATCCGCTTGTCGGTTTGAGGTTATAATGGCTCAGTATGATGTTGTAATTGCTGGTGGCGCAATGGCGGGGGCGACCTTAGCCCTTGCTCTGAATCACCTCAGTCAAGGTTCTCTATCGATCGCGGTAGTAGAGCCTTATCAGGTTGATCATCAAGCTCACCCAGGCTTTGATTCTCGTTCGATTGCTTTGTCTTATGGCACAGTGCAGATCCTCGATTCTTTGCAGTTGTGGCAATCTATCGCTCCCGTTGCAACCCCGATCAAAGATATTCATGTATCAGATCGAGGTCATGCTGGGATGACAGACATCTACAGTGAAGATCTTGCTGTTGATGCGCTTGGCTACGTGGTGGAGTTGGCGGATGTTGGTCGGATCTATCAGCAGAAATTAGAATCAGAAGCTGCAATTACGATGCTTTGCCCTGAGTCTGTTAGAACCGTTGAACGTGATGAATCGTTAACGACGATTGAGCTGACAAGTGGGCAAACCGTCACGACTAAGTTATTGGTTGCTGCTGACGGTGCAATCTCAACTTGTTGTCAGCAACTCAATATCTCATTGAGTGAGCATGACTTTGAACAAGTCGCTGTGATTGCCAATATTGTTACTAGTGAGCCCCATCAAGGTCGAGCCTTTGAGCGTTTTACTCATCATGGGCCAGTTGCTCTGTTACCGATGAGCGACAACCGTTTATCGCTAGTTTGGTGTTTGTCACCGGAACAAGCACAAAAAGTGGTGGCCTTAAACGACAACGAATTTCTTGAGCAGTTACAGAATGACTTCGGTTGGCGACTTGGCCGACTAGAGAAAGCCGGCAAGCGTGCGAGCTACCCACTGATTCTTCGCCACCGACAGCAAAATATCTCTCATCGATTTGCCATTGTTGGCAATGCTGCTCAAACACTTCACCCTATTGCGGGGCAAGGTTTTAATCTTGGCATTCGTGATGTGGCTTCCTTGGCGGAAGAATTATGTACTCAATTGGATGATGTAGGTCGTTACACAGGTCTTGTTAACTTTAGAAAGCGCAGAGAACAAGACAGAGACACGACGATTACGTTGACTTCAAGCCTAGTTCATCTGTTCTCAAACGATTTTTTGACCGCTCGTATTGGGCGAAATCTTGGGTTAGCCGTAATTGATAACCTTCCACCACTTAAAGGTCCACTTTTGCGTCATACGCTTGGCCTAGTAGAAAGATAAGGTAATAAATAATGATGCAAAGTGTTGATATCGCGATTGTTGGCGGTGGCATGGTTGGCCTAGCGCTTGCGGCTGCACTGAAAGACAGCGATCTAAGAATTGCGGTCATTGAAGGCAGAGCGCCTAGCGAAGGGCTTAGCGAATTGCCTGATGTGCGTGTGTCGGCATTGAGCCGCTCGAGTGAAGTGATTCTTCGCAATCTAGGCGCATGGCAAGGTATCGAACAAAGACGTGCTTCGCCCTACCAAGCGATGGAAGTGTGGGAACAAGACAGCTTTGCTCGCATTGAGTTTGACTCAACACGCTTAGCACAGCCTAACCTAGGCCATATTGTGGAAAACCGCGTAATCCAATTAGCGCTGCTTGATCAGGTTAAGAAGCAAGATAATGTCAGCCTATACATGCCTGCAACGTGTAAAACGATGGCGATTGGTGAGAGCGAAGCATGGCTAACGTTAGACAACGGCCAAGCGCTGACAGCAAAGTTAGTTGTTGGAGCTGACGGTGCAAACTCTTGGGTTCGCAAGCAACAAGATATCCCATTAACTCATTGGGATTACGGCCACAGTGCGATTGTCGCGAACATCAAAACCTCAGAGCAGCACCATAGCGTTGCTCGTCAAATATTTACACCTCAAGGCCCATTGGCGTTCCTGCCAATGCAACCAACGAATATGAGCTCGATAGTTTGGTCTACGGAGCCTAATCGTGCCGAGAAGCTGGTATCAATGTCGGATGCTGATTTTAATAAGCAGCTAACGGCAGAGTTCGACTCAAAACTTGGTTTATGCGAAGTGGTTGGTGACCGTTTTGCCTTCCCACTGCGCATGCGTTATGCACGTGACTTTGTTGTAGAGCGTGTCGCTTTGGTGGGTGATGCTGCTCATACTATTCACCCATTAGCAGGGCAAGGCGTGAACCTTGGTCTATTAGACGCAGCAAGCTTAGCGCAAGAGCTGTTAACGTTATGGGCTTCTGGTGAGGATATTGGCACCAAGCGTAACCTTCGTGGCTATGAGCGCTGGAGAAAAGCTGAGGCGGCGAAAATGATTGCTTCAATGCAGGGCTTTAAAGATCTGTTTGAAGGCGATAATCCGGCTAAGAAGCTGATTCGTGGTATCGGTATGAAGCTTGCTGGTCAATTACCGGGTGCGAAAGATGAGATAATGAAGCGAGCGCTGGGGTTGTCGGGCAATCTTCCGGATTTAGCTAAGCGCCCCGTAGCACACCGATAGTCGCGTGAGATGGCTTGCTGTTGATGGTCAATAACTAAAGTTGATAGCAATTGACGACATCATGAACACGAAAAAAGGGTTGGCATAATGCCAACCCTTTTTGTTTTTAAGTCTTTAGAATACCAGATCATGCGTACGCGCAGCGCAGTTTCATGATTTCACTATTTATTTCTTTCACGGTTTGGAAGTGACGCTTCTCTGCTCGGTCTGGTAGTACGAGTTTACCGTTATCAAACTCAAATTTACCTACGCCGTAAATGTAGATTCGTCCTTTGAAAAGTCGACTTACATGTTTAGCAATCATACTCGGTGTATAGCGCTTAAACAGTCTCATTTTTAATTATCCTTATATTTACCTAGCCTGCATATTATAGAAAAAATCCGTAATAATAATTGTGATAAGCGTGGATTAATATGCAGTAGAGTTGACGTTAATTAGATATTTGTGCTGTTCTAAGCACTTTCTTTAGTAAATATCTATTTTTACGTGAGCTCCTCCCCAAAATAATACTGAGTAGTGAACTGCTACGAACTTTCCTGTCCGGTATTAAGCAGTGCTAATGTTACAAGTATAAGAATAGGCGGGATTTTTTTGTTTGTGTAATCAAATTGTAAATTTTGAACAAAAAAAAGCCCGTCTAAAACGGGCGAATAGTCACAGATGCATTACACAAAAGTGGATACTGATGTTACTCAGTGGATTCACTTGTACTGATTTGCTTAAAGGCTAGTCAGTAAAATCACAATAACGCAAATTTAATCTTGTGACTACTTATGCTTTTATTTTGAGTAACTATTTAAGCTAAGTGTGTTTTTCTTATGACGAAGTTCACACTAAAAATGTACTCAATGAAATATTGAAATGAAGTTTGCGAAGCATGATCTGTTCGAAACGTTCATCGACTGATGTCAGCGATGATCGGTGCACATAGTGCTATGAGATCATTGGGATCCAAGGCAACGCCAGCCATTCGTTCACCCGAGCTAATGGTAACGGTCGAGTTGCTCTGAATGGAAGGATCAAAAATGATCGGCATGTGTCTCTTTAGAGCAATAGGCCCAACACACCCAGCTTTAAAGCCGGTGATGGCTTCAACATCAGCGAGTGATACGCAGGTCATTCGACGGCAATTCAGTACCGAGCGTACTTTCTTTGGATCGATAGAGCGATCGCCAGGAGTACAGGCCAACGCATACTGGTTTCCCATATCCTTAAGCAGGATGCACTTGACCATTTGAGAGGCATTAATACCTCGTTCTTGCGCGGTCTCTTCGATGCTGGTGGTTGGCTTGCTTTGCACCAACAGGCGATAGTCCACCTGCTGTTGATCTAACCATTGTGTAATCAGTGTTTCCACGTGGTTACTCTTCGTCAAGGCTGTAAGGCAGTGGCAGAATGTTCCATACTTGCTCAGGTTGCGCAGTCAATCGAAGCTGAACATCGTCATCAAGGTTGTTTGGCAACACCATCAAACCAATCGCCTGATTATCAGCAAATTGATAGACGTTTAATAGTCGGCCTGCACCGCGCCAGTTCTCACCTACGCTGCGCTCTAGTTCAATCGTATTCTCTAGAGACAATACATTTGAACTCGTTCCTGAAACAATGTGCATTTCACGCTTGTTCATGCCACGGTATTTAGCACGAGCAACTGTTTCTTGACCTGTGTAACAGCCTTTTGAAAAGCTGATACCGCCAATCGCTTGCAGGTTGAGTGCTTGAGGAATGTGTTCGTTTTGCTCTGCTTTCGATAGGTTCGGCTGAGCATCAAGAATTTCATGATACTGCCAAAGCGCTTCTGATACTTTTTCTGCAGTGCTGCTTGATACCAAGGCTTCTGCTGCTTCTTGCGTAACAAGTAGAGCCCAACGGTTGTCAGAGACTTGAACCGCTGTACCACCAGAGATAATACGTACGTTGCCTTGGCTTTCTGAAATTGAGTCAATGTATTGATCAGCTGACGCGCCCATCACACCGATAACAACGTTAGACGTTTGCTCGATATCAACCTTAGAGAATACGGCGTATTTTTTAATTTCAACTAATTCGATTTCAATCGCAGACTTAGGCTGCATAAGAGCGTAGCCACCATTGTGGTGGAACAAACGAAAGATACTCCAAACCTTTCCTTTCGCATCACAATGCGCGCCTAACGTGGATTCATCATTAGGAAGAGTGACGACATCGCACGTTACTTGACCTTGCAGGTACGACTTTTTGTCATCGCCTATCATGGTGATTGCACTCCAGTCTGACACGTGTGTCATCATCAGATCTGGAAGTGATTCATTTTGCGTATGAGCGAGCGGCTGAAATGTGTTTTTCCAATCCATTTTATCTTTCCTAAGAATTTTATTTGGCTCTATGTTAATCCGGTTCTGTTTCTTTGTCAGCTTAGGTTTTTTTGTGAGCTTAGATAGGGACTGTGACTCACATAGTAGTTGCAGAGCGTATGACTTGTTACACTCCGAGAAAGAAAAATTATAGGTGAGGATAGCCAATGTACACTGCAGAGCAGAAAGCACGAATTAAATGGGGTTGCCGTCGTGGCATGTTGGAACTTGACGTAGTTATCATGCCATTTTTCGAAGAGTGTTTTGATTCATTGCAAGAGCAGGAGCAGCGTGAGTTTGTTTCTCTATTAGAGTGTGATGACCCAGACCTGTTTACTTGGGTAATGGGACACGGACGCAGTGAAAACCTAGGCCATGCTTCAATGGTTGATAAAATTGTCGCGCATAACCTCAGCAAGGTTCGTTAAGCTTCAGCTTAACCCTTCGTATTCCGCATTATTTGCAAAAGGCACTGTTTTTGGGTGCCTTTTGTTTTTCATCGTTTTCTCTTCTATTCCACTCGCTGTTGCCCTCTATTGTTTAGCTTTAGTGTTCAGTTTGTTTAAAGCCAATCATGTAATCTTGAATACAGCACATGGATGCTTTGACTATAAAGAAGATGGCGAGATCCGACTCAATGAGCAAGCCTACACACTTAAGTCCGTTGATAAGATCTGGGCGCAGTTCTTCGTTAAATTGCAGTTTGAGTGCGGATATTCAGTCTTGTTGTGGCGAGATAGTTGCAATGAACGTGAATATCGACACTTCTTGGCGCATTTACAACGAGTCCGTTTGATAAACGAAAGCATTGGATAAACAAGAACCAAAGATAAAAGAAAGGGAGCTCTAGGCTCCCTGTCGTCTTTTTCCATGACCAAGAATTAAGACTGGCTTTTCTCTGGTGTCAGAATGGTTGGGCCGCTGTCTTCTGCAAGTTCTGGGTAATCCAGCGTGTAGTGTAGGCCGCGACTCTCTTTACGTTGCATTGCACAGCGAACCATCAACTCAGCCACTTGTAGTAAGTTACGCAGTTCTAATAGGTTATTTGAAACCTTAAAGTAGCTGTAGTACTCATGAGTTTCCTGCTGCAACATCTGAATGCGGCGCATTGCACGTTCAAGGCGTTTGTCCGTTCGAACAATACCCATGTAATCCCACATGAACAGTCTTAGCTCGTGCCAGTTGTGTTGAATGATCACTTCTTCATCACTGTTGGTGACTTGGCTTTCATCCCATGCCGGAAGTTCAGCGCACAGTTGAGATTGGTCGATGTTTTCAACGATATCTTTTGCGGCTGCCCACGCGTATACCACACACTCAAGCAGTGAGTTTGAAGCCATACGGTTTGCACCGTGCAAGCCTGTATAACTCACTTCGCCAATCGCATATAGGTTAGTGAGGTCAGTTTGACCTTGCTTATTGACCATGACACCACCACAAGTGTAGTGAGCAGCTGGTACGATTGGAATCGGTTCTTTGGTCATATCAATCCCCAAATCCATCAAGCGAGTATGGATCATTGGGAAATGCGTCGTGATGAATTCTTCAGGCTTGTGGCTGATATCAACATACATGCAGTCAGCACCTAAGCGCTTCATTTCAAAGTCAATCGCACGAGCAACCACATCACGTGGAGCCAATTCACCGCGCTCATCGAAGTCCTTCATAAAGCGAGACCCATCTGGGCGACGTAAATAGGCACCTTCACCACGCAATGCTTCCGTTAGTAGGAAGTTACGCGCTTCTGGGTGGAATAAGCAAGTCGGGTGGAACTGGTTGAACTCAAGGTTTGCCACACGACAACCCGCACGCCAAGCGATAGCAATACCATCACCTGAAGAGACATCTGGGTTAGAGGTGTATTGGTAAACCTTTGAAGCGCCGCCTGTTGCTAATACAACAAATTTAGCGCGCACGGTTTCAACGTGTTCTTGGTTACGGTTCCAAATATAGGCACCGATAACCTTGTCTTTCGAACCACCTATCTTATCTTCGGTGATTAAATCCAGCGCATTGTGACGCTCGAAGATCTCGATATTTGGGTGATTCTTGACGTTATCTTGCAGTGAGGTTTGCATCGCCATGCCAGTTGCATCGGCAGCGTGCAGAATTCTGCGGTGACTGTGGCCGCCCTCACGAGTGAGGTGATATTTTGGTTGGCCTTCTGTGCTGTTCTCATCTTTATCAAATGGAACACCACCATCAATCAGCCATTGCACACACTCTTTAGCATTTTCAGCAATGAATTGAACTGTATCTTCTTCGCATAACCCAGCCCCAGCAATTTGAGTATCTTCTACATGAGACTCAATACTGTCCGATTCATCGAACACCGCCGCAATACCACCTTGTGCGTAATACGTCGATCCTTCGCTGCGTGGTCCTTTGCTTAATACAATTACTTTTGCATGTTCTGCTACGCGTAAGGCTAATGACAAGCCTGCCGCACCACTTCCTACCACTAATACATCACACTGATGTTCACGGTTTGCGTTCATAAAACTTATTAAATCCCGGGCTATAGTCGAGTTGTCCACTCTCAATTGACTTTGTCTTGTTTTAGGAGTTTGGGTAAGACTGTTATAATCTCTCCAGAGTCATCCTTAAACGCTATGCAAAATCAATATATAGACAGCTATCTAGAAATATTTAATTGCTCAATACCATTGCTTTTGCTCAAGTTTCCCCAAATTGATAGGGATAGCTATTTTTATTACATCACATTGTGAAACAATAATGGCAAATAATTTTAAGAAAGTTGGAACTTTCGGTATTTGGCTTAGTCACAATAGTGCTCTTGTAGACGGTGGTGTCAATACTACATTTCGCATAATTAGTACCCATATCTGCGAAGGTGAGGGTTATAACAATAGGAGTACCCGCTCGAATGAACGAGCAGCTAACCGATCAAGTGTTGATTGAGCGAGTTCAGAGTGGAGATAAGCAGGCATTTAACTTACTAGTGGTTAAGTATCAAAACAAAGTTTGTAATCTTATCTCTCGATACGTGAATAATTCCGGTGATGTACCTGATGTAGCACAAGAAGCTTTTATTAAAGCTTACCGCGCGATACCTAACTTTCGTGGCGAGAGTGCCTTCTATACATGGTTGTACCGAATTGCCGTGAACACCGCTAAAAATCATATCGTTGCCCAAAGCCGTAGGCCGCCAGCAACCGATGTAGATGCAGAAGATGCAGAATATTACGAAACAGGCAGCGCGTTAAAAGAAATATCGAACCCTGAGAACTTAACGCTGTCAAAAGAATTGAAACAAGTCGTTTTTGGAGCGATCGAAGCGTTACCAGAAGACTTAAAAACTGCAATGACGTTGCGTGAGCTCGAAGGTTTGAGCTACGAAGAGATTGCAGAAGTAATGGATTGCCCTGTAGGAACCGTACGTTCGCGTATTTTCCGAGCTCGTGAAGCAGTGGAAAAGAAAATCAAACCTCTTTTGCAACGCTAGAACTTGTAATAATTATGGTGAAAATAATGGCTGATAAAGAAAAGCTTTCGGCACTCATGGATGGTGAAACGATCGATAAAGCTCTCATTGTAGATCTTGAATCTGATCAAGAAAGCATGGATACCTGGCAGAGTTACCATTTAATTGGTGATGTTATGCGTGGGGATGCGCCAGAAACTCAAGATTGGAACATTGCTAACAATGTGGCAGCAGCGCTTGAAGCTGAGCCTATACATAGTGCAATGCCGAACCTGCACCAAGTGAATGTTGAACCTACCGTTGCTCCAATTGAAGAGCAGCCTAAACCTCAGCAAGCGAAGCGTCAGCTTCCGGCTTGGTTACAACAGTTTGGACAAGTTGCCGTAGCAGCGTGTGTTTCATTGGCGGTTGTATTAGGTGTTCAACAATATGGTGGCAGCGACCCTGCAGCTCCAGAGCAGTTGCCTGTACTCCAGACGATTCCATTTGCGGGTTCTGCGGAACCAGTAAGTTTAACGCGTGACTCTGTTGAGAAGCCGGCATCGGAAGCTAACTTGCAAGAGCAGCGTAAACGCGTTCATGCAATGCTAGAAGATTATGAGCTTCAGCTAAGACTAAACAGTGATGCATCGCCAATGCAAGATGCACATCTAGAATCGGACATTGAATGAAGAAAATCCTGGTCAGTGCACTGACACTGTTCAGCTTGATGTCTCCAACAGCCTTTGCAGAGGAAACCACTGCAAAGGCCTTGTTGCATCAAATGAACGAGGCCAGTCAGCATCTAAATTACGAACTCTCCTACATATTGATAAAGAAGAGCAGTATTGAACCTCTTGTTTATCGCCATGCAGTTAACGACGACCAACAACTTGCACACCTTGTTTACCTAAGCGGCCCTGTTCGTGAAGTCATTCGACGTGGCAATGAAGTTAGCTACATCGAACCGGGTACAGAGCCATTTACGATTCAGTCTGGCAGTATGGTTGCACCTGTTATTCCGATGATTAATAGAGATATCGAATCACTGAATCAGTACTACGACTTCGTAAAAGTTGGGCGCTCTCGTGAAGCGGGCAGCACTACTCAAGTACTGCGGGTCGTGCCGAAAGATGGCCTTCGCTATTCTTACGTGGTTTGGGTAGACGAGAAAACAAGCCTTCCTTTGCGTGCCGACCTTTTGGACCGTGATGGCGAAGTGCTTGAACAGTACCGCACTATCTCTTACGTGGTGAACGATAAAATTGCTGAGGCAATGGGTGGCTTGAACCAAGCTCAATTGCCGAAAGTTTTATCACTGCCGGAAGGCTTAGTGAGTGAAACTAACTGGCAAGCGTCTTGGATTCCTGAAGGGTTTAAGTCAAAAGAGCTTAGCCGCTATCAAATGGCTGCGACCGATAAAATGGTTGAAAGTCAGCTTTTCAGTGATGGATTGTTTAGCTTTTCGGTTTATATCGCTGAAAAAGACGAGCATTCATTGAAAGGGCAGCTAGTACGTCAAGGGCGTAGAACCTTGCACAGCTTAGTGATTGGCGACAAAGAGATCTCAGTGGTTGGTGACATTCCGCCGGCAACTGCAAAACGTATTGCTCAGTCAGTTACATTCAATAAATCGGTACAAGCGCAATGATGACCGCGCTGGCGACCGTTAGCTCGGTTGAACAAAAAGGTAAGCAATACTTTGTTCAATTGAGCTGCGAGCAACAAACCAGTTGCAGCAGTTGTTCTTCTCAAAAAAGCTGCGGAACAGGTATTGTGACTAAGGCTGTTGGCAATAAATCTTTGTTTTGGCAGCTTAAAACCAAAAGCTTAGTCAAAGCAGGACAAATCGTAGAAATTGGCTTTCCAGAAAAAAGCCTACTTCAGTCGGCGGCGATCGTTTATCTGATCCCACTTTTCATGTTGATGATTGGTGCTGGTTTTGGACAACTCTTGTTGCAACCCTTACTTCAAGGGGGCGAGGGCATTGTTATCTTAAGTGCAGCACTGTTTACTGCTGGTGGGATTGCCTTAGCGAAGCGGTTAGCCAAACCCATGGAAGACAAATCCAAGCAAGAAGTCGTCTTGATTCGAATCCTTGGTGAGTCTCTCGTCTAATTTATGATGCTTCTTGCCCTTAAATTGGGTAGAATCTGCCAACTTGATTGAAATGCCGCCACCAATGCTGACTGTAGATTGGACGTGTCGCGGCTTTCTTATTATCCCTATTCAAAGAGTTTAGTCACACCAAGCCTATGAAGCACATTCGTAATTTTTCGATTATCGCCCACATCGACCACGGTAAGTCGACCCTTTCTGACCGCTTAATCCAAGTTTGTGGAGGATTAAGTGAACGTGAGATGGCAGCTCAAGTCCTCGATTCTATGGATATAGAACGCGAGCGTGGTATTACAATTAAAGCGCAGAGTGTGACTTTAGATTACAAAGCTAAAGATGGTGAAACTTACCAACTTAACTTTATCGACACTCCTGGACACGTAGACTTCTCTTACGAAGTATCTCGTTCTCTAGCCGCTTGTGAAGGCGCGCTATTGGTTGTGGATGCTGGTCAAGGTGTTGAAGCACAAACTCTAGCAAACTGTTACACAGCAATCGAAATGGAGCTGGAAGTAGTGCCAATCTTGAACAAGATTGACCTACCAGCTGCTGAACCAGAGCGTGTTGCTGAAGAGATCGAAGAGATCGTTGGCATCGATGCGATGGAAGCGACTCGCTGTTCTGCTAAAACAGGTTTAGGCGTAGATGATGTTCTAGAAAACATCGTAACGGCTATCCCACCACCGGAAGGTGATCCTGAAGCGCCTCTACAAGCGTTGATCATTGACTCTTGGTTCGATAACTACCTTGGCGTAGTTTCTTTGGTTCGTATTAAAAACGGTAAGCTGAAGAAGAACGACAAGATTCGAGTAATGTCGACAGACCAAGTTTGGGGTGTTGACCGTCTAGGTATCTTCACGCCTAAGCAAATCGACACGACAGAGCTAAATACTGGCGAAGTAGGTTGGGTTGTTTGTGGTATTAAAGACATCCTAGGTGCACCAGTTGGTGATACGTTGACGCTTGCAAAAGGCGGCAGCACTGAACGTCTGCCTGGTTTCCAAAAAGTTAAGCCTCAGGTATACGCAGGTCTATTCCCTGTATCATCTGATGACTACGAAAACTTCCGTGACGCGTTAGGCAAGCTAAGCCTGAACGATGCGTCATTGTTCTTTGAACCAGAAAGTTCAGCAGCACTTGGTTTTGGTTTCCGTTGTGGCTTCTTAGGCATGCTTCACATGGAGATCATCCAAGAGCGTCTAGAGCGTGAATACGACCTAGACCTAATCACGACGGCACCAACAGTAGTGTATGAAGTTGTAAAAACAGATAAAACGGTTCTTTACGTTGATAGTCCGGCTAAACTGCCAGCGGTTAATGACCTAGAAGAAATTCGTGAACCAATTGCACGCTGTAATATCCTGGTACCTTCGGATTACCTAGGTAACGTAATCACACTGTGTGTAGAGAAGCGTGGCGTACAAGTAGACATGGTTTACCACGGTAATCAAGTTGCTGTGACGTACGATCTTCCTATGGCTGAAGTAGTTCTCGACTTCTTCGACCGTCTGAAGTCAACGTCTCGCGGTTACGCATCATTGGATTACAACTTCCAACGTTACGAGCCATCAAACATGGTACGTGTAGACGTATTACTGAATGGCGAAACGGTTGATGCTCTAGCGATCATTACGCACAAAGATATTGCTCAGTCTCGTGGTCGTCTACTGGTAGAGAAGATGAAAGAATTCATCCCTCGTCAGATGTTCGATATCGCGATTCAAGCAGCGATTGGTAACCACATCATTGCTCGTTCTACAGTAAAACAACTGCGTAAGAACGTAATCGCAAAATGTTACGGTGGTGATATCAGTCGTAAGAAGAAACTTCTTAAGAAACAAAAAGAAGGTAAGAAGCGTATGAAGCAGATCGGTAACGTTGAACTGCCTCAAGAAGCTTTCCTTGCAATCCTTCACGTTGGAAAAGACTAGGTATCAATCGCACTAACTATCTGCTGAATATTACTGGTTAAAATCGTTTATTTCTTTGTTGCAAAGATTGCAATTAGGCTCACTAGTCACTGCACTTTGCGCCTCGAACTAAACGATTTTTCCTGCGTAATCTTCCCAGCATTTAGTCAGCATGATTGATACAAATTAGAAATATTAAGCAGAGTGAAAGAGTTATGCTCTTTCACTTTCGTTATTTTTAAAGAAATGAAATTTAAGGGATATCAATGGCTAATACATTTTCGCTTATCTTAGTGATCGTAACTCTAGTGACCGGCATTGTATGGGCGTTGGAAAAGTTTGTGTGGGCGAAGAAGCGCCAGCAAAAGCTTGCTGACGTTGAAGCACAATCGAATGGCCTAGACGCTGAAACCAGCGCAAAAGTTACGGCTCAGCCTTGGTGGGTTGAGAACAGTGTGTCCATTTTCCCGGTAATTGCATTTGTTTTGATCTTGCGTTCATTCATCTATGAACCGTTTCAAATCCCATCAGGCTCGATGATGCCAACCCTTTTGGTTGGTGATTTTATCTTGGTAGAGAAGTACGCGTACGGTCTAAAAGACCCAGTATGGCGCACTCAATTGGTAGAAACAGGCAAGCCAGAACGCGGTGATTCAATCGTATTTAAGTACCCACCTCAGCCAAACATCGACTACATTAAGCGTGTTGTTGGTATGCCAGGTGACACTATTCGCTACAGCAGTCGTAAAGAGATCTGTATTCAGGCGAAGGGTACAAGTAGCTGTGAACCAGTGAAACTAAGTCACGTTGAAGAGAGCCAATTTATTCAAGATGGTGTGCCTCTGATTCAGCTGAATGAACAGCTTGGAGATGTTGAGCACCAAATTTTAGTTAACCCATTACGCCGTGATCGTGTGCAAGCATATCAGCCTCGCAATGGTGTTAACGAGTGGGTCGTTCCAGAAGGCCAGTACTTTGTGATGGGTGATAACCGTGATAACAGTGCTGATAGCCGTTACTGGGGCTTTGTCCCTGAAGCAAACCTTGTTGGTAAGGCCGTTGCTATTTGGATAAGCTTCGAATTCGAACGCGGTTCAGACAGTGTACTTCCAACATGGATTCCTACTGGTGTGCGTTTTAATCGCATCGGTGGGATTCATTAATCGATCAATTAACACATCGAGAGAGCATGAATTCTCCAATTGATAAACTAGAGAGAAAGATTGGCTATCAGTTTAATGATGCCGATCTTATCCACTTGGCGCTGACTCACCGCAGCGCCGCAGGTAAACATAATGAACGTCTTGAGTTTCTGGGCGATTCAATTTTAAGTTTTGTTATCGCTGATGATCTTTACCACCGTTTCCCTAAAGTAAACGAAGGTGATATGAGCCGCATGCGTGCAACATTAGTACGTGGTCATACATTGGCAGAACTAGGTCGTGAATTCGAACTAGGAGATTACTTAAAATTAGGTCCAGGTGAGTTGAAGAGTGGCGGTTTCCGTCGTGATTCTATTCTAGCGGATGCGGTTGAAGCGATCATCGGTGCTGTCTATTTAGATAGTGATACCGAGACGGTTCGCGGCATTATTTTAAGCTGGTACCGATCTCGCCTAGATGCTATTCAGCCTGGAGTATCTCAAAAAGATCCGAAAACTCGCCTACAAGAGTTTTTGCAAGGTCGAAGAAATCCTCTGCCTGTCTACACAGTGACTAATATTAAAGGTGAAGCACACAACCAAGAGTTTACGGTTGAGTGTGAAGTGGCAGGTGTGGATAAACCTGTTATCGGTAAAGGCACTAGCCGCCGCAAGGCAGAACAAGCGGCTGCTGAAACAGCATTAGAGCAACTAAGCAATGTCTGATAACAACCAAGATTTCGATATCGATGCATTCTTTTCATCTGATAGCAAAAAAACAGGCCTACCGGAAAACCAACACTGTGGCTTCATCGCTATTGTCGGTCGCCCAAACGTAGGTAAGTCGACGCTTCTGAACCATATTCTGGGTCAGAAGATTTCTATTACATCACGTAAACCACAGACGACACGTCACCGTATTATGGGCGTTGAAACTGAGGGTGATTACCAAGCGATCTTTGTTGATACTCCTGGACTTCATATTGAAGAAAAGCGTGCAATTAACCGCTTGATGAACCGTGCGGCGAACAGCTCACTGAGTGATGTGAATCTAGTATTCTTCCTTGTTGATGGTACTCACTGGACTGACGACGATGAGATGGTTCTGAATAAACTGAAGAAGACTGACTTCCCAGTTGTACTTTGCATCAACAAAGTAGATAACGTTCAAGACCGTACTAACGTGATGCAGCACATGATGGAAGTCTCTAAGAAGATGGACTTCATTGACGTTGTGCCAATCTCAGCGAAGCAAGGTAAAAACATTGATGTACTGCGTAAGCACGTACGTGAACATTTACCTAAAGCGACACACCACTTCCCGGAAGAATACGTGACAGATCGCTCGCAACGTTTTATGGCCTCTGAAATTATCCGTGAAAAGCTGATGCGCTTTACGGGTGATGAGCTACCGTACTCGGTAACGGTTGAAATTGAACGTTTCGATTACAACCCAGATAATGATGGCTTCCATATCAATGCACTGATTCTTGTTGAGCGTACAGGTCAGAAGAAAATGGTGATTGGTAAAGCGGGCGAGAAAATCAAAACGATTGGTCGTGAAGCGCGTATCGATATGGAAGAACTGTTCGGCCGTAAGGTTTACCTAGAGACTTGGGTTAAGGTTAAATCTGGCTGGGCTGATGATGAGCGTGCACTTCGCTCGTTAGGCTACATCGACGATCTATAATATATTGAACGTCACTTTCTGAGATTAAGAAAGTTGAACTGAAGATAAATCCAAGAGAGAGTGCGAACTCTCTCTTTTTGTATCTGTAATAAGGGTAAGTGATTGAGCGAAGGGTTACAGCGATGCTTTGTGTTGCACCGTCGACCATATAGTGAGTCGAGCCTGATCTTGGACGTCTTCAGTGAAGAGTTCGGTCGGGTGACGTTGATGTCTAAAGGTGCTCGCAGCAAGCGTTCCAATTTGAAAGGTGCACTACAACCATTTACGCCACTACTGCTTAAGTGGTCTGGTAATGGTTCGATGAAAACCTTACGCCAAGCTGAACCTATTAGCTTGGGGCTTCCTCTCGCCGGTATCAATCTGTATTCAGCCATGTATGTGAACGAGTTAATTGGTCGCGTATTGATGGCTGAAGTGCCGATGCCAGCACTTTTTCACGACTATCTTCATGCTTTAACAGAGCTGGCGCATAATGAAAACCCTGAGCCAGCACTGCGTCGCTTTGAGTTGGCTCTATTATCCGCTATGGGTTACGGCGTCGACTTTTTACACTGCGCGGGTACTGGCGAAGCGATTGATCCGAGCATGACTTATCGCTATCGAGAGCAGAAAGGTTTCATCGCTTCGGTGCGTCGAGACAACCTTACTTTTATGGGCGATGAACTAATCGCAATCAGTGAACGTAGGTTTATCACTAAAGAGCAGTTAAAAGCGGCAAAACGCTTTACACGCATAGCCTTAAAGCCGTATCTTGGCGGCAAACCATTAAAAAGTAGAGAGCTATTTATGCCAACAATAGCCCTCTCTAGAGCACGGAGTATTGGAAAATGAGCTCAATCCTTTTAGGCGTTAATATCGACCATATTGCAACACTACGTAATGCACGTGGTACTAAATACCCAGATCCAGTACACGCAGCTGAAATTGCTGAACGTGCGGGTGCTGACGGTATTACTATTCACCTGCGTGAAGACCGTCGTCATATCGTTGACCGCGATGTGCGTATTCTAGCTGAAACACTTCAAACTCGTATGAATTTGGAGATGGCAGTAACGGACGAGATGGTTCAAATTGCCCTCGATACTAATCCTGAGTTTGTTTGTCTGGTTCCAGAGAAGCGTGAAGAGCTGACCACTGAAGGTGGCTTGGACGTGGTTGGTCAACTTGAAAAGATCAAAGCGGCGACGGAAAAACTGTCTGCTGCTGGCATTAAAGTATCTCTGTTTATCGATGCTGACCGTGAGCAAATCGACGCAGCAAAAGCGTGTGGCGCACCGTTCATTGAACTGCACACTGGCCATTATGCCGATGCTAAAACAGAAGAAGACCAACAAGACGAGCTGAAAAAGATTGCTGCAGGCGCAAGCTACGCGGACGATCTTGGTATCACAGTCAATGCGGGTCATGGTCTGACTTACCACAACGTCGCACCGATTGCGGCTCTTCCAGAGATCTACGAGCTGAACATCGGCCACTCAATCATGGGACGTGCAGTGTTTGATGGTTTGAACAAAGCCGTTTCAGACATGAAAGCCGTGATGGAAACAGCGCGCAACAACGCTTAGTTTTCTAAACAGTAAGCGTTAAGTCTTAAGCGACTAATTAGTAGAATTAATAGATAGAAGTTTGGTAATAGGGTAAACATGGCTGTTGTTGGATTAGGTACAGATATCGCAGAAATTGAACGTGTTGAAAAGGCATTGTCACGAAGTGGTGACGCTTTTGCTCAGCGTATTTTGACCGATTCTGAATTTGAAGTATTCCAGCAACTGAAGCAAAAAGGGCGTTACCTTGCAAAACGTTTTGCTGCCAAAGAAGCGGCATCTAAGGCGTTAGGCACGGGGATCGCGCTGGGTGTGACCTTCCACGACTTTGAGATTTCAAACGATGAGCATGGTAAGCCAGTTCTGAGCCTGCATAAAAAAGCGCGTGAAATCGCAGAGGCGAATGGCACAACATCGATTCATCTGACTATCTCGGATGAGCGTCACTACGCTGTGGCAACGGTATTACTCGAATCGTAAACAGATTATCGCTACTTTATATCTAGTGCTCTTGGCTCTAGACAGAAAAAAGCAGAGCTTGTGAGCTCTGCTTTTTTATTGCCTTGAGTTTGAGGCTAAATCAATCTAGTCACTAGTTGGTTTCAAGTAGTGAATGGCCGTCGCTTGAACCTTATCTAGCTCATCTTGAAGCTCGAAAAGCTCCGGCTCAATGTCTTCAACAGAAGTACCAGAACGCAGCTCTTTCTCTATCGTCGCACATACCGACTTTAGCCTTGGTACGCCACTGTACGAACTGCTGCCATGCATCTTGTGGATAATGTGTATCAGCTCTTCAACTGGGTAGCCACTGTCTTCTATCGCTTTGTTTGCTGCCTCATAAACCTCCGGAATAAAGTCGACAAGCATTTGCAGCATATCGCGTGCGAGGTCTTCTTTATTGGCGGCTTGTCTCATCGCAGCTTGCCAATCAATGATGATGTTTTTGTGCACGCTGGCTTCAGTTTCTGACACTGGACCGTTATCGATTTCAGCAGAAACAGCAGGGTGGTCTGGATCTATTTTTTCGATGTGCTCAACCTCAGAGGTTGGGCTCCAATGAATCAGTACCTGCTGTAAAACATGCTCTTCAATGGGTTTGGTTAGATAGTCATCCATGCCTGCTTCGAGTAGTCGGTCACGTTCGCCAATCATTGCATGCGCGGTCACGGCAATCACAGGTGTGTTCGCATTATTAGCTAGCTTCTTAATGTTCTTACAAGCCGTCACACCGTCCATCTGTGGCATTTGAATATCCATGAAGATGATATCAAATTGAGTATCTGTCGCCTTGTCTATCGCCTGCTGACCACTGGTACAACTGATGACGGTTTCTACACGTTCTTTTAGCAACGCAGTGATCAGTTTAAGGTTGGCAGGGTTGTCGTCGACCGCCAATACAGTAAGCGGAAGCTTCTCTTCTGAGTGTGTTTCAATCGCTGGTGCAATCAAGGTTGGCGCCTGATTCGATACCAGAGTTTGCAGTAACTTCTTGCGAGAAAGAGGTTTAGTGATGCATTGAACATCGACCTCTTTCATTAGTTGCTCACCCAACGCTAGCTCGGTACTTGGTGTACCAATAATCACGTTTTGGGCAATCTTCTTCGCACCAATTGCCCAACCACTCACGGTATCAAATTGATATTCTTGGTTGGCGGCTAGGTTAAGCAAAACGTAGTCATACGAGGTGGTCTCGTCTGGCATTACTGAACGATACGTTACCACTAAGCCTTCTTGAGTTAGGATTTGCTGAGTAATCGATGCCGCTTGCATGTTTGGTTCGATCAGCAGCAGTTGTTTGTCTTGTAGACACTGAGTCTCAATCAGCTCTGTCATTGGCATATCAGTCGTTGATAGTCTCAACGTAAACCAGAAGGTTGACCCTTGATGTAGACGACTGGTTAGGCTGATCTCTCCGCCCATTTGGCTGACCAGTTTTTGGGTTATAACTAGACCTAAGCCTGTACCACCATAACGACGAGAGATACTTGCGTCGGCTTGGCTGAAGGCTTGGAACAGCTGAGCTTGTTGACGCTCCGAAATACCAATACCCGTATCGCGAACCATGAATTGCAGCTCAATGTTGTCTTCGCTTTGTGAGCGAAGCTCAACGCTGATATCAATGTTGCCGCGCTCGGTAAACTTGATTGAGTTGCCGACTAGGTTGGTCAGGATCTGTTGAATACGCAGTGGATCGCCCACCACGCCTGGCGGCACTTTAGGATCGATCTTCAGTGTCAGCTCTAGGCCTTTCTCATGAGCGTTGGTTGCTTGAAGGTTTACTACCTCTTCAAGGCTGGCTTGGAACTCAAATGGGATGTTCTCTAGGGCTAATTTACCGGCTTCAAGTTTCGAGAAGTCCAAGATATCGTTGATGATGCTAAGCAGGTTGTTTGCCGAGCGTTCAATGGTTTGTAGGTAATCGGTTTGGCTGTTCGATAGGTGAGTCTTAAGCATTTGACGAGTGAAGCCAATCACACCATTCAGAGGTGTTCTTAGTTCGTGAGACATATTCGCCAGGAATTCAGACTTAACACGAGCTGCTTCTTGAGCTCGTTTCTTCGCTATGTCTAACTCAACGTTTTGAATCTCTAATTGCTCAAGGGTTTCTCGCAAGTCTGATGTGGCTTGGTCGATACTGTGCTGCATCTCGACGTGATACTCTGACAACGATACCGCCATCGCATTGATGCCGTTTTTCAGTGAGTCTAGCTCACCATGCATTTTGCCTTCGATACGTACATCTAGGTGGCCTCGACGAATTCGGTCGACCATGTTTTTCATGTGTGTGATCGGTTGAGTCACATCGTGCATTAAGCGGAACGCAAACACGCCCGATAAACCAAGCCCGAGAATCAGAACTAAGAAGGCAGAGAACACTTCTTGATATTGCTGTAATCGAAGTGATGACAGATCTAACTCTATTGCAATATAGCCGATCGCTTGGTTGGCTTGAGACTGACCGTTGGCTGAGTTGATATATTGGCCTTCGGCGATGATCGGTGTCCGCAGAATCAGTGTGTTATCGAGTAAATCAGAAGAACTTAAATGCGGAATCGGTTTATCTTTTGGATAAGTCAGGCTTTCAAAGTCGGGGTGGAAGTTTGAGGTTACAAACAATTCATGACGTTCATCAAACACCGCGATACTACGCACCAGCTTAGAATTCTTTCGATGCGCATAGCTAATAAGCTGACGAACAGACTCTCGACTTTCGAGCTTCATGCCTGATTCACTCGCAATCGCAAGTGGCTCAATGATGCTAGTACCAGTGTTAACCACTTGCCCCTCAAGGTCTTGATAGCGGTTAAATGAGAAAAATGCACTCAATAGCAACCCAATAATCAGGGTTGGAGCTAGAGTTAAGGTAATTACACGGGCTCTTAAGCCATATCTGGTCATGTTCTTTAATTACATCGAGGTCTGGATATGGGAAAATAACGCACACAATGGCGGTTAAGTGAACGGTAAGCTTAATCAAAGCCGTGACGTTCGACAATGATTCCAAGACATAATAGTGAGTCCTGGATACCAATTACTTATTAAAAGATACATTAGGCACAAGCAATGGCACGTTTTTTCCAACCAAAAAAGAAAACTCAACTCGAGACCAAGCATCAATCGGTTTTGGTTGAACGAATGGATCACAATGGCGCTGGCATCGCTTATCAGAAGAATAAACCGGTTTTCATTGATGGCGCATTGCCAGGTGAGCAGGTGGTCATTCAACTTACTGAGAGCAAAAGTAAGTTTTCGCGAGCAAAGCTCATCAAATTGTTGAAGCCGAGCGAGCAGCGTTTAAAGCCATTTTGTAAACACTTTAATCAGTGTGGTGGTTGTCACCTTCAGCATCTCGGTTATTCTTCTCAGGTTGAGCATAAATCGCAATCTCTGACGCACCTGATGAGCCAATACCAAACGGCTAATACTGAAGTTGCACAACCTATTATTGGTGATGAAACCGGTTATCGACGTCGCGCACGTATCAGCCTATTTGTTGATAAGAAGACACAGCAGCTTCAATTCGGTTTCCGTAAGAAGCAGAGTAAGCAGATTGAAAACATCACCGACTGTGCCGTGCTTGATCCTCGCCTTAATGTATTGCTGCCAAAACTGAAAAATTTACTCAACACTTTCAACAGCCTTACGTCTTTAGGACACGTTGAATTGGTATTGGGCGATACTGGTCCTGTTATGGTGCTACGTCACCTTAAGCCTTTGGTTGAAAAAGATGAACAAGCGCTGATAGCGTTAGCAAAAGAAGAAGGCGCGACGCTGTACTCAATGCCTGAAACCGATAAGTTGGTTCGTTTAGTTGGTGATGCACCAGCCTATAGCGAAACTGGCGTGACTTTACCTTTTGAGCCAAACCACTTTATCCAAGTCAATCAGAAAGTGAACCAACAGATGGTGGCTCAAGCGATTGAGTGGCTAGAACCTCAAGCGGATGAGCGAGTGCTAGACCTGTTTTGTGGTCTAGGTAACTTCAGCTTACCTATCGCAAAACAATCGGCGTTTGTGGTTGGTGTAGAAGGCGTTGATGAAATGGTTCAGCAAGCCACATCTAACGCAGCGTTAAACCAGTTAAGCAATACCGAGTTTTACCAAGCTAATCTTGAAGAAGACTTATCTTCACAGCCTTGGGCAAAAGATAAATTCGAGAAAGTATTGCTTGACCCAGCACGTGCGGGAGCGAGTGGGATCGTTGATCAAATTTCAGCGTTGGGAGCGAAGCGTGTGGTTTATGTTTCGTGTAATCCTGCTACTCTAGCTAGAGATTCTGAGAGCTTAGAAAAACAAGGCTATCAATTAGCCAAGCTTGGTATGTTGGACATGTTCCCCCATACCAGTCATCTCGAATCGATGGCTCTCTTTATCAAGGCTTAGAGGCCTCTAAATAAGGCTTAAAAATGAATCACAAAGGCGCAGGGAAACTTGCGCTGATATCAATATGGTCGAACTAACTTGGAACCAGTTAGTCATATTGAATTGGGTATAAAACATAATAACTAGGAAGGCATGATGGTTGCGGTACGAAGCGCACATTTAAACCCAAGCGAGCAGTTTGAGCTAGAAAGTTGGATTGCGTCACTGAATCAAGACGCAAAAACCTCGAATAAACTGATCAAAGTTTATCGTCACTGTGAAGAGCTATTAAAAGATCACGAGCAAGCGTCGCTGTTGCTTTGGCGTGGCCGCGAGATGATCGAAATCTTGGTTACGCTGTCCATGGACCGTGCCACTTTAATTGCAGCACAACTTTTCCCCGTCGTCTCAAGCGGCGTTTTTGAGCGCGAAGCGTTTGAAGAGAGCTACGGTAAAGAAACCGTAAAGTTGATTGATGGCGTTGAAGAAATGGCGGCCCTTGGCCAGTTAAACGTGACTCTTGAAGGCAGCGCTGCCTCGGGTCAAGTTGATAACGTTCGCCGCATGCTATTGGCGATGGTGGATGACTTCCGTTGCGTAGTCATCAAACTCGCTGAGCGAATTTGTAATCTTATTGAGGTGAAAAAAGCGCCTGATGCTGTACGTCGCGCGGCAGCTAAAGAGTGTTCTAACATCTATGCTCCGCTCGCTAACCGTTTAGGTATTGGTCAGCTTAAGTGGGAAATCGAAGATTACGCATTCCGCTACCAACAGCCAGACACCTACAAGCAGATAGCTAAACAGCTGTCTGAGCGTCGTATCGTACGTGAACAATACATCACCGATTTCGTTGACGACTTAACGGCTGAAATGAAGCGTTCAAGCATCAATGCGGAAGTGAGCGGTCGACCAAAACACATCTACAGCATCTGGCGTAAAATGCAGAAGAAAGGCTTGGACTTCGATGAGCTCTTTGACGTGCGTGCGGTACGTATCATCGCCGACCAGCTTCAAGACTGCTATGCCGGCTTAGGTGTGGTTCATACCAAATACAAACATCTGCCAAGTGAATTTGATGACTATGTGGCGAACCCTAAGCCGAATGGTTACCAGTCTATTCACACCGTGGTTCTTGGCCCTGAAGGCAAGACCATTGAGATTCAGATCCGTACCAAGCAAATGCACGAAGACTCTGAGTTGGGTGTGGCTGCGCATTGGAAGTACAAAGAAGGCACTTCGAGTGGACGCAGTGGTTACGACGAGAAAATCACTTGGTTGCGTAAACTTATCGATTGGCAAGAAGAGATGTCGGATTCTGGCGAGATGCTGGATGAAGTTCGTAGCCAAGTATTCGATGATCGCGTATATGCCTTTACACCGCGCGGTGATGTGGTCGATTTACCTATGGGTGCAACCCCGTTGGATTTCGCTTACCACATCCACTCGATGGTTGGACACCGCTGTATCGGTGCCAAAGTAGCAGGCCGTATCGTCCCATTCACTCATAAATTATCGATGGGTGATCAGGTTGAAATTATCACTCAGAAAGAGCCGAACCCATCTCGTGATTGGCTGAACCCAACCACAGGTTTTGTTCATTCTGGTCGTGCTCGAGCCAAGATCAATGCTTGGTTCCGTGCGCAAAGCCGAGAGAAGAACCTCGAAGCGGGTCGTGACATCCTTGAGGTTGAACTAGCGAAAGTCGGTGCAACCTTAAAAGATGCAGACCAATACGCGCTAAGACGCTTTAACGTCAACACGCCAGATGAGCTTTATGCTGGTATCGGCAGTGGCGATTTGCGCATTAACCAAGTGGTCAATCACATCAATGCGTTGGTCAACAAGCCTACGGCGGAAGAGGAAGACAAGAAAGCGCTAGAGAAACTGCTTGAGTCGGAAAACAAGCCAGCACAACAGAGTCGTCCAAAGAAAGACGCGGTAGTGGTTGAGGGCGTTGATAACTTAATGACGCACCTAGCTCGTTGCTGTCAGCCAATCCCTGGTGATGTGATTAAAGGTTACATTACTCAAGGTCGTGGTATCTCAGTTCACCGTGCTGACTGTGAACAGTTGAGTGAGCTAAGCCTGCACGCACCAGAGCGTATTATTGATACAGTCTGGGGCAATGGCTTCGTCGGTTCTTACATCCTAACGCTGCGTGTTGAAGCACTGGAGCGTAATGGCTTGCTGAAAGACATCACCTCACTGTTCTCGAACGAGAAGATCAGCGTGACGACAATGAAGAGCCGCATCGACTATAAACGTCAGCTATCGGTAATGGATTTCGATTTGGAAGTGACCAATATTGAAATCTTGAGTCGCGTGACCAGCCGAGTCGAGCAAATCAAAGATGTAATGAGCGTCAAACGCTTGGGCTAAAATTCTCGTCATACTTGAAGCTGATGGCGTTGTTGACTGCGCGCACTCGCTCAATCACATAGGCAAGCTATGCTCAGGAGTCTCGCTTGCTTGTCGCCTAGCCACAGTTTCAATTATTTAGAGAATTAGACAGTATCAAGAAAGGTGAGTGGTTTTAGCTGCTCGCCTTTTTTAGTTTTAACAGAAGTATTAAATTTGAAAATCAAAGACAGTGAATAGGAAGAAAACGATGAACCACCCGATTGAACAACTTGAACAGATTATGGCTAAGCTGCGCGATCCTGAAGGTGGTTGTCCTTGGGATTTGAAACAAAATTTTGAAACAATTGTGCCGCATACTATCGAAGAAACTTATGAGGTGGTGGACGCGATTTACAACAAAGATTGGCCGAACCTACAAGAAGAGCTAGGTGACCTGCTGTTTCAGGTGATTTTCTACAGTCAGCTCGCGAAAGAGCAGGGGCTGTTTGAGTTTTCTGATGTGGTTGATGGCATCAATGAGAAGCTAACGCGCCGTCATCCTCATGTATTTTCTGATACCGAGTTTGCCAATGATGAAGAAATTAATGCCAACTGGGAAGCTGAAAAAGCCAAAGAAAAAGCACAGGCAGGCAAAACTCAAGAAAGTATTCTAGACTCAATACCAAACTCTCTACCCGCGCTTTCTCGTGCTACAAAGATTCAAAAACAGGTAGCGAAATATGGCTTCGATTGGGACTCTATTGGCCCAGTGGCTAATAAGGTTTTAGAGGAAGTCGATGAGGTGCTAGAAGAAGCGTTTCAAGTCACGCCAAATGAAGATTTGGTTGAAGAAGAGTTGGGTGATTTGCTGTTTGCGACGGTCAATTTGGTGCGACATTTGGGTAAAAATCCAGAGTCGGCTTTAAATAAAGCCAATCTGAAGTTCTCACGTCGCTTTAAAGGGGTGGAACAAAAAGTTCGTCAGCAAGATAAAATTTTGACCGATTTTTCACTACAACAGCTTGATTCCATGTGGGATGAAGTCAAAGTGGCGGAGAAAAGATAACCAAAGCTTTTATCATGAATTGATTTGAAGCAAAAAATAAAAAATAGCAGTGTGATAGATTTCACGTTGTGGCGATAAGGGGCTTCTGGTATATTTTCATCCCGTCCAGAAGTAGTCCATTTCCCTCATTCAACCAATTTCAGGTTAAACATGACGACAAATTACATTTTTGTTACTGGCGGGGTTGTATCCTCTCTAGGTAAAGGTATTGCTGCAGCATCTCTTGCGGCTATTTTAGAAGCTCGTGGTCTTAAAGTGACTATGATGAAGCTTGACCCTTACATCAACGTTGATCCAGGCACTATGAGCCCGACTCAGCACGGTGAAGTGTTCGTTACGGAAGATGGCGCTGAAACTGACCTTGACCTTGGTCACTATGAGCGATTCATTCGCACCAAGATGACTAAGCGTAACAACTTCACTGCAGGTCGTGTTTACTCAGACGTACTCGCTAAAGAGCGTCGCGGTGATTACCTAGGTGCAACTATTCAGGTTATCCCACACATCACTAACTCTATCAAAGAGCGTGTAATTTCTGGCGCAGCTGGCCACGATATCGCGATCGTTGAAGTTGGTGGTACGGTTGGTGATATCGAATCTCTACCATTCATGGAAGCGATTCGTCAGCTAGCAGTCGAACTAGGCCGTGAACGCGCAATGTTCATGCACCTTACTCTAGTGCCATACCTAGCAGCTGCGGGCGAAGTGAAAACTAAGCCGACGCAACACTCTGTAAAAGAGTTGCTGTCTATTGGTATTCAGCCAGACATCCTAGTTTGTCGTTCAGACCGCAACATTCCTTCGAACGAGCGTAAGAAAATTGCTCTGTTCTGTAATGTGCAAGAAAATGCAGTTATTTCTATGCGCGATGTTGACTCTATCTACAAGATCCCTCAGCTTATTAAAGCTCAAGGCACTGATGAACTTGTATGTAAGCGTTTCGGCATCACAGCTCCAGAAGCAGATCTGTCTGAATGGGAACAAGTAATTTACGAAGAAGCTAACCCAACGGGTGAAGTGACGATTGGTATGGTTGGTAAGTACATTGAACTACCAGATGCATACAAATCAGTAAATGAAGCGCTAAAACACGCAGGCTTGAAAAACCGCCTAAGCGTTAATATTAAATACGTAGATTCACAAGACGTTGAGTCTCGTGGTGTAGAAGTTTTAGAAGGCCTAGATGCAATCCTAGTTCCTGGTGGCTTTGGTGACCGTGGTGTTGAAGGTAAGATTCTTGCTGCTCAATACGCTCGTGAAAACAAAGTACCGTACTTAGGTATCTGTCTAGGTATGCAAGTAGCGCTTATCGAGTACGCTCGTAACGTTGCGAAAATGGAAGGGGCACACTCTTCTGAATTCTGTACTGAAACTAAGTACCCAGTAGTTGGTCTTATCACTGAGTGGACTGATGGCGAAGGTAAAGTTGAAGAGCGTACAGAATCATCTGACCTAGGCGGCACAATGCGTCTTGGTTCACAGCTTTGTCACCTAGCGAAAGGGACTAAAGCTTACGAATTATACGGTAGCGCGACGATCCATGAACGTCACCGTCACCGTTACGAAGTAAACAACAATCTTCGTCCACAAATCGAAAAAGCGGGCCTAAAAGTATCGGGTCTATCTGCGGACAAGAAACTGGTTGAAGTTATTGAGAACCCGAACCACCCATGGTTTGTTGCTGCTCAATTCCACCCAGAGTTCACTTCAACACCTCGCGATGGTCACCCATTGTTTGCAGGTTTCGTTAAAGCGGCTGGTGAGTTCCAGCGCGGCGAGTTAGAAAAGTAAAAAGGAATACAGGTAGCTGCGTAAGTTGTGCTGCTACCTTTAAATTTGACATTTATATATTCAACGAGAAGGAAACATTCAATGTCTAAGATCGTTAAAGTTCTAGGTCGTGAAATCATCGATTCACGTGGTAACCCAACTGTAGAAGCTGAAGTACACCTAGAAGGCGGTTTCGTAGGTATGGCTGCTGCTCCATCTGGCGCATCTACTGGTTCTCGCGAAGCTCTTGAGCTACGTGACGGCGACAAATCACGTTTCCTAGGTAAAGGTGTTCTTAAAGCTATTGAAGCTGTAAACGGCCCAATCGCTGAAGCTCTAGTTGGTACTGACGCTAAAGCACAAGCTGACGTTGACCAAATCATGCTTGACCTAGACGGTACTGATAACAAGTCTAAGTTCGGCGCGAACGCTATCCTAGCTGTATCTCTAGCTAACGCAAAAGCTGCTGCTGCTGCGAAAGGCATGCCTCTATACGAGCACATCGCTGAGCTAAACGGTACTGCTGGTCAGTTCTCTATGCCTCTACCAATGATGAACATCATCAACGGTGGTGAGCACGCAGATAACAACGTTGACATCCAAGAGTTCATGATCCAACCAGTTGGCGCTAAAACTCTTAAAGAAGGTCTACGTATCGGCGCTGAAGTATTCCACAACCTAGCTAAAGTTCTTAAGTCTAAAGGCTACAGCACTGCAGTTGGTGATGAAGGTGGTTTCGCTCCTAACCTTAAGTCTAACGCTGAAGCTCTAGAAGTTATCGCAGAAGCTGTTGCAGCTGCTGGTTACGAACTAGGTAAAGACGTTACTCTTGCTATGGACTGTGCAGCATCTGAGTTCTTCGACAAAGAAGCTGGCATCTACAACATGAAGGGCGAAGGTAAAACTTTCACTTCTGAAGAGTTCAACCACTACCTAGCTGAGCTAGCGAACAACTTCCCAATCGTTTCTATCGAAGACGGTCTTGACGAGTCAGATTGGGATGGCTTCAAGCACCAAACTGAACTTCTAGGCGACAAGCTTCAAATCGTTGGTGACGATCTGTTCGTTACAAACACTAAGATTCTTGCTGAAGGTATCGAGAAAGGCGTAGCTAACTCTATCCTTATCAAGTTCAACCAAATCGGTTCTCTAACAGAGACTCTAGCTGCTATCAAGATGGCTAAAGACGCTGGCTACACTGCAGTAATCTCTCACCGTTCTGGCGAAACTGAAGATGCAACTATCGCTGATCTAGCGGTAGGTACAGCTGCAGGTCAAATCAAAACTGGTTCTATGAGCCGTTCTGACCGTGTTGCTAAGTACAACCAACTTATCCGTATCGAAGAAGCTCTAGGTTCTAAAGCTCCTTACAACGGTCTTAAAGAAGTTAAAGGTCAATAATTCGTCCTATTTGGCACTGTAGCTGCGTTAACTGCAGAAGATTCACTAAGTCACATAGGAAACTATGCTCCATAGCTGAATCTTCTTTGTTGCCTTGCTACAGCACCAACTAGTTAGAATTATGCACTAATGCTTTTAAATGCCTCGCTTATGCGGGGCATTTTTTTGTCTGCAAAAAGGTGAAGAAAAGAAGCTCTAGGTTATATAGCTTTCTTTTTGATACCGAAAGTTCGTCATTCCCTAGACTGACGAAGGAAGGAGTAGGGAATCTCATTGTTGTCCTTACCTATCCCGACAATAATTCCCCGACTTATTGATTCCCTGACACCACATATCTCGCACCAATAAGCTCATTATGGTATATATGTGCCTTATTCTAGTTCCTTCTTTTTCAACCGGCGAAAGGTGTTATGCGAATTTTTGCTTTAGTACTGCTCATAGTGTTTGGCTGGCTACAACACACACTGTGGCTCGGTAAAAATGGTATTTCTGATTACTACGGTGTGAACAACGAAATCCAAGTTCAACAGCAAGTGAATGAAAAGCTGCATATTCGAAATGCAGAAATGTTTGCTGAAATTGACGATCTACGCCAAGGCTTAGACGCGATAGAAGAACGCGCACGTCATGAGCTTGGAATGGTCAAAGAAGGCGAAACGTTTTATCGCATCATTGGTGAGGAATCCCATTAATGTCGACTCAACTTCAAAGCGTGATTGCTGTTGTACCTGCAGCGGGCGTCGGTAGCCGAATGAAGGCAGACCGCCCTAAGCAATACCTCGAGATTCACGGCAAAACAATTTTAGAGCACACCGTTGAGAAATTACTGTCTCACCCTCAAGTCGCTCAAATTGTCGTTGCGATCAGTGATGATGACCCATACTACCCTGAGCTAGCACTCAACCAGAATCCACAAGTGATCAGAGTGTCAGGCGGAAGCGAGAGAGCAGACTCTGTACTCTCTGCGCTAAACTATATCGCTGAGCAGCAGCTTAGTGATTGGGTAATGGTTCACGATGCGGCAAGGCCGTGTGTTCAGCTAAGTGATATCGACAAGCTAATTTCCGGCGCGATGAGCCATGATGTCGGGGCTATTTTAGCGGCTCCAGTTCGTGACACGATGAAGCGAGGTGCTCAAGGGCAGATCGAGCATACCGTTGAGCGAGCGGATTTATGGCATGCACTTACGCCGCAAATGTTCAGAGCAAAGCCTCTGTGGAAGGCATTAAGTGAGGCGTTGCAACATGGCGCTTCAATTACTGATGAAGCTTCAGCCTTTGAATGGAAAGGTTTATCGCCGGCTTTAGTGGCTGGGCGCTCAGATAATTTTAAGATTACTCAGCCTGAAGATTTAGCGCTTGCTGAGTTCTATTTAAGTCAGAATAAGGAATAATGATGATTCGTATTGGCCATGGCTTTGATGTACATAAGTTTGGTGGTGAAGGTCCGGTAATTATTGGTGGTGTGAGCATCCCTTACGAACAAGGTCTTATCGCACATTCAGATGGTGACGTTGCCCTTCATGCTTTGTGTGACGCTCTGTTAGGTGCGATCGCAGCGGGCGATATTGGTCGTCATTTCCCTGATACTGATGACGAATGGAAAGGCGCGGATAGCCGTGAACTACTGAAAGATGTTTACCGTCGAGTAAAAGAACAAGGTTACGTGATTGGTAATGCCGATATTACTATCATGGCGCAAGCTCCAAAGATGGCCCCTCATATAGACTCTATGTGCCAAGCTATTGCTCAAGACCTAGAAACCAGCATTAGCAATGTGAATGTAAAAGCGACGACTACTGAGCGTTTAGGTTTTACTGGTCGCAAAGAGGGCATCGCATGTGAAGCGGTGGTCCTAATAACTAAAAGTGCGTAAGCACCAACACGAAAAGAACAGCATGTCAGATATTTTATCTTCATTGGCTTATCTAAACGGTAAACCAACTGCGAAAGCAAAACTAAAAGCAAAAGCCGAACACTTTGTCGTTAATGAAGACTTGGGTTTTGAGTTTACTGGTGAAGGCGAGCACCTAATGGTTCGTATTCGTAAAACTGGTGAAAACACGAGTTTCGTAGCAAACGAGCTGGCTAAAGCTTGCGGTGTTAAGTCGAAAGACGTGAGCTGGGCGGGTTTGAAAGACCGTCACGCTGTGACAGAGCAGTGGTTGAGCGTCCACCTACCGAAAGGTGAGCCTGACTTTTCAGCGTTCTTAGCACAATACCCAAGTATTGAAATCCTAGCGACAGCACGTCATAACAAAAAGTTACGTCCGGGCGATTTAGTTGGCAACCAATTTGAGTTGACCTTGTCTGAAGTAACGGATTGTGAAGATGTGGTAAAGCGTTTGGAAAAAGTCGCTCAAGTGGGCGTGCCAAACTACTTTGGTACTCAGCGTTTTGGTAATGAAGGTAACAACCTATCTGAAGCTCGTCGTTGGGGCCGCGATAACGTTCGTACTCGTAACCAGAATAAACGCAGCTTGTATCTTTCTGCGGCTCGCTCGTGGATTTACAACTTGATCCTTTCAGACCGTATTGAGCAAGATGTGTTTGCATCGGCATTGGTTGGCGATATCGTAGTGAAAGACGGTGCTCAACTAACGGTAACGGCTGAAAACCTTGAAGCTGTAAAGCAAGATATCGCGAATGGTACTGCATTGGTGACTGTGGCTTTGGCCGGAGATAACGCTTTGCCAACAACAGATGAGTCTCAAGCTTTAGAGCAGAAACACCTTGATGCTGAACCGGATTTGATGGCTCTAATTCGTGGTAATCGCATGCGTCATGACCGCCGTGAAGCGTCACTGAAACCTACTGATCTAACGTGGGAAGTGAGTGAAGATAATGTCACTCTGAAGTTCTCTCTTGATGCAGGCTGCTTTGCGACGGCTATCGTTCGTGAATTGGTTGAAGAAGTACACGTAGAGAGAAGCTACGAGCAGTAATGATTCTGCTTGGCACTAAGTGACTTAATATTGGAATTTAAGTCACTTAGCACTGGAATATGAAGAAAGGATACAGAATGAAGATTTTACTCAGCAACGATGATGGTGTGCATGCTCAAGGTATTCATGAGCTAGCAGATGAACTACGTGATCTTGCTGAAGTTATCATTGTGGCACCTGACCGTAATCGTTCAGGCGCTTCAAATTCATTAACTTTAGAACAGCCTTTACGCGTTCAAGAGATTGCTGAAAATACCTATTCGGTACAAGGAACACCGACCGACTGTGTGCATTTTGCGTTAAACGAACTGCTAAAGAATGACATGCCTAATCTGGTATTAACGGGCATTAATCACGGTGCTAACCTTGGTGATGACGTGCTTTATTCAGGTACGGTAGCAGCAGCAATGGAAGGGCACTTTCTAGGCGTTCAATCGGTGGCGTTTTCGTTGGTGGGTAAAAAACATTTTAAGACAGCGGCAGCGATTGCTCGTCGTATTGTCGAACAACATTTAGCAAACCCAATCCCGACCAATCGCTTATTGAACGTGAACGTTCCTGATTTAGCCTTAGAACAACTGTCTGGTACTCAGGTGACACGCTTAGGTGCTCGTCATCACTCTGAAGATATGATTAAGCAAAAGGACCCTCGTGGTCACGATATCTATTGGCTCGGCCCTCCGGGCAAAGAGCAAGATGCCGGCGAAGGTACCGATTTTTACGCAATCGAGCATGGCTTTATATCGGTAACACCGTTACAAGTTGATCTAACGGCACACGAGTCGTTAGGTGCGATGACAACATGGTTAGGGGAGAAGTAAGTGAGCAATCCACAAGCCGAGCGCTTAATTACTTTTCTGATTGAAAATGGCATCCGAGATCAAAAGGTTCTTGATGCTATTTATCAACTGCCGAGAGAGAGCTTTTTATCACAGGCGATGTACCATCAAGCTTATGACAATAATGCGCTGCCGATCGGACAGGGTCAGACAATCTCCCAACCATACATTGTTGCCAAAATGACAGAGCTGCTTGAGTTACAACAAGATAGCCGCGTTTTGGAGATCGGAACGGGTTCAGGCTACCAAACCGCGGTATTGGCTCAGCTTGTTGATCATGTCTATTCGGTTGAAAGAATAAAGTCGCTACAATGGGATGCTAAACGCAGGTTGAAGCAACTCGATTTCTACAATATTTCAACTAAGCACGGTGATGGTTGGCAAGGGTGGTCTTCAAAGGCGCCTTTTGATGCGATTATTGTTACCGCTGCTGCAGAGTCGATTCCTCAAGCGCTTCTGCAACAGCTGAAAGATGGCGGTCGTTTACTGATTCCTGTTGGGGATGATGAACAACAACTGTTGAAGATCGTTCGTCACGGCGATGAATTTTTGTCGAGTGTTATCGAAATGGTGAGATTTGTACCTCTTGTTCCTGGTGAACTAGCTTAATAACAAGACTAATGGTGTAGGTGGATAGAGAGTCGATGCGTTCGAAGTTGTTTAAAGGAAGTACTTTACTGCTTAGCTGTGCCCTTGTTGGGTGTGCAGCGAATTCGCCTGCGCCGGTTTCAAGCCTTAACAAGAATTACTCATCGATTGATCGTGGTAGTTATCGCGGTAGTTACTATGAAGTGAAAAAAGGCGATACGCTTTATTTCATCGCTTATGTGACCAATAAAGACGTCAATGACCTCGTTAGCTACAACAAATTGTCTGCGCCTTATACTATTCACCCAGGGCAGAAGCTTAAGTTGTGGCGTCCTAGTTACAATGCGCCAGCGTATGGTAAGTCAACGGTAGCGGTAGCAGCTGTTGCTGCGCCTGTCGCGGCATCGACAACGTCATCTGCGGCAAATAAACCTAAATCCACATCGCAATCGAGCAAAAACTCTAAACCAGCTCCAGCTCAAACTACCACCAAAGTGGCGAAAAAAGATCCACCAAAGAAGGTTGAACAATCCAAATCAAAGGAGTATGTTGGTTCTAAAGGTAAACAGAATGTTACACCGTCCACCAAACCAACAAGTGATAAAGTATCCAAATGGTTATGGCCAACTAAAGGGAGAGTAATCAAGAATTTCTCTGTAGGCGAACAAGGAAATAAAGGCATAGACATAGCAGGACAGCGAGGTCAGCCAATAGTATCTACTGCAGGGGGAACGGTTGTTTATTCGGGTAATGCACTGCGAGGCTACGGCAATCTAGTGATTGTGAAGCACAATGATAATTACTTAAGTGCATACGCGCATAACGACCGACTATTAGTATCTGAAGGGCAAAGTGTGAAACCAGGGCAGAAGATTGCAACAATGGGAAGCTCTGGAGCCAGCAGTGTTAGGCTGCACTTTGAGATTCGTTACCAAGGTAAATCAGTTAATCCAAAACGATATTTGCCTTAAATACAATATGAACGATTAACGTATTGTATTGAGTGACATAGTCATTTAGCGACATATGAAGTTGTAATGTCATGCTAATTTCGCCAGGGGGAGGCGTTATGAGTATAAGCAATGCAGTAACCAAAGAAGAGTTCGATCTTGACCAAGCAACCACGGAACCGGAAGCTCTTGGAAAAGCAAAACGAACAGTCACTAAGAAAACCGAAGCGAAAGAAGAAGTTGAAGTTACGTCTAAAAGCTTAGATGCCACTCAACTGTATCTAGGCGAAATCGGTTTCTCACCACTACTAACCGCAGAAGAAGAAGTGCTTTACGCACGTCGAGCTCTACGCGGTGATGAAGCAGCACGTAAACGCATGATCGAAAGTAACCTGCGTTTGGTGGTAAAAATTTCTCGTCGTTATAGCAACCGTGGTTTGGCACTTCTCGATCTAATCGAAGAAGGCAACCTAGGTTTGATTCGCGCCGTAGAGAAATTTGACCCAGAGCGAGGCTTCCGCTTTTCAACTTACGCAACATGGTGGATTCGTCAAACCATTGAACGTGCGTTGATGAATCAGACTCGCACTATCCGTTTGCCAATCCATGTTGTGAAAGAGCTGAACATCTACCTACGTACTGCAAGAGAACTATCACAAAAGCTTGACCACGAACCAACAGCTGAAGAGATCGCTTCTAAGCTAGATAAGCCGGTTGGTGATGTGAGCAAGATGCTTCGTCTAAACGAAAGAGTGAGTTCTGTAGATACGCCAATTGGTGGTGACGGTGAGAAAGCACTGTTGGATATTATTCCAGACATCAACAATTCAGATCCTGAGGTTTCAACTCAAGATAGCGATATCAAGAACTCACTGATCTTCTGGCTTGATGAACTGAATCCTAAGCAGAAAGAGGTACTTGCACGTCGATTTGGACTACTGGGTTATGAACCGTCAACGCTAGAAGAAGTTGGTCGTGAAATCAGCCTGACTCGTGAGCGAGTTCGTCAAATCCAAGTTGAAGGTCTTCGTCGTCTACGTGAGATTTTGATCAAGCAAGGTCTGAACATGGAAAACCTGTTCAACGTTGAAAACGACTAAACGATATTCCACGATATCGAAATAAAAAAACGCTGACCTAATGTCAGCGTTTTTTAGTTTTAGCTTCTGGTTTAATTTTGACTTCAGCTAGAAACCACAGCGCTTGGCTATTTAAACTAGAGTGCTTCTTAAGTTAGAGTAGCTTCTTCAAGCGGTAGAGCTCTTCTAATGCTTGGCGAGGGGTTAGATCATCAGGATCAACATTCGCTAGTGCTTGCTCCACCTCACTCGGTTCAGGGATCAGGCTAAGTTGGTTCGCGATATCAACACCACTTGGCTTCGATGTTGGCGACTCCATACTTAACGCTTCTAACTGAGTCAGCTTCGCTCGAGCATTCTTGATCACGGCTTTCGGTACGCCAGCTAAACCTGCAACCGCTAGACCGTAAGATTTACTTGCTGCACCTTCTTGAACCGCGTGCATAAAGGCAATGCTGTCACCATGCTCAACCGCATCTAAGTGTACGTTTGCTAAAGTTGGAAGTTGGTTAGGCAGTTCAGTTAGCTCAAAGTAGTGCGTTGCAAACAGTGTCATCGCATTGATTTGATTGGCTAGCCACTCTGCACTTGCCCAAGCCAGAGACAGACCATCGTAAGTACTGGTACCACGACCGATTTCATCCATTAGCACAAGGCTATTTGGTGTCGCGTTGTGCAGAATATTTGCGGTCTCTGTCATCTCAACCATGAAAGTTGAACGACCAGAAGCCAAATCATCGGATGCGCCAATACGCGTAAAGATACGGTCGATAGAGCCGATGGTTGCGCTTTCTGCAGGTACATAACAACCGATATGAGCCATCAATGCGATGAGTGCCGTTTGGCGCATGTAGGTCGATTTACCACCCATATTTGGACCTGTGATGATCAGCATCTTACGTTGATCATTCAGGTCGATAGGGTTAGCAATGAAAGGTTCGTCCATCACTTGTTCTACTACTGGGTGACGACCTGCTTGGATCTGTACACCCGCGGCTTCTGTCATGGTTGGACGACAGTAATCAAGAGTATCTGCGCGCTCAGCTAAGTTCTGTAGTACATCAAGTTGAGATACTGAAGAAGCGATGTTTTGTAGGCGTTCTAGATATGGCAGTAGCAAATCAAACAACTCTTCCCAAAGCTGTTTCTCGATAGCGAGTGCTTTCGACTTAGAGTTAAGTACTTTGTCTTCGTGTTCTTTCAGCTCAGGAATGATATAGCGCTCAGCGTTCTTCAGCGTTTGGCGACGAACATAATGTGGCGGCACAAGGTGGCTTTGCCCACGGCTCACTTGGATGAAGAAACCGTGTACGTTGTTGTAGCCAACTTTTAGCGTGTCGATACCGTGACGTTCACGTTCTTCTTGCTCAAGCTTATCCAGAAACTCGGTTGCGCCCGCAGCAAGGTCACGCCATTCATCTAGCTCGGCGTTGTAGCCTTCAGCAATCACACCGCCATCGCGGATAACCACGGGTGGGTTCTCTTTGATTGCACGCTCAAGTAGCTCAGAAACCTCATCCACAGGAGAGGCATACTGAGCAAGTTGAGTCAGGTATGGGTGTTTCAGCTGCGTCAGTGTTTCAGCTAGCTCTGGTAAATATTCCATCGCTTGGCGAAGTCGTGCCATATCACGTGGACGAGCAGAACGAAGAGCAAGACGAGCAAGAATACGCTCGATATCACCAATCTGCTTTAAGGTTGGCTGTAGCTCTGTGAATAGAGCCAAATCTTTCATCTCACCAATCGCATCTAAGCGCTGATCGAGTGCAGAGATATTGCGCATTGGTTGATGTAACCAACGCTTAAGCATGCGACTGCCCATCGCAGTTGCGGTGTGATCAAGCACTTCAGCAAGAGTGTTATCTGTGCCACCGCCAAGGTTTTGCGTGATCTCTAGATTGCGGCGAGTCGCAGCATCAAGGATCACTGAGTGATCTTGCTTATCCATCGTCAGTGAACGGATATGAGGAAGGGCTGTACGTTGGGTATCTTTCACGTATTGGATCAAACAACCAGCCGCACATAGACCCAGTTTTGCGCTTTCTACGCCAAAGCCAACCAGATCGCGAGTACCAAATTGTTTATTTAATTGCTGCTTAGCGGTATCTAATTCAAATTCCCATACAGGGCGGCGGCGGTTGCCATTACGGCTTGCCATTAGATTTACAGGTTCGAAATCTTCAGGGAACAGTAGCTCACGTGGTGAGGTTCTCTGCAGTTCTGCGGCCATTGCTTCTTCGGTTTCTGGCTCGCAAAGTTGGAATCGACCGGAGGTAATATCCAGTGTCGCGTAACCAAACTTACCGTTGTGATGGTAGATGGCTGCAATCAGGTTATCAACACGCTCAGAAAGCAATGCCTCATCGGTCACGGTGCCGGGTGTGACGATACGTACAACAGCACGTTCAACAGGGCCTTTTGAAGTTGCTGGATTACCAATCTGTTCACAAATTGCTACGGATTCACCAAGTTGTACTAACTTTGCAAGGTACCCTTCAACGGCATGGTAAGGAACACCCGCCATCGGAATAGGCTCACCATTTGATGAACCGCGTTTAGTCAGTGAAATATCGAGGAGTTGAGAAGCTTTTTTAGCATCATCATAGAAAAGCTCGTAGAAATCGCCCATGCGGTAGAACAGCAGAATTTCTGGGTTTTCTGCTTTCAGTTTTAGGTACTGCTGCATCATGGGAGTATGTTTTTGATCGGCTTTCACAGTTAACTTCTTTCGTTTATTTCTATTGCGGCTTAGGATACGTGAAAGCGTTTCGTGCGAAAAGCGGCTGATGCGAAAAGATGCGAATCCAAATGATATGACAGTAAATAAAGGGAAGCTGATGATGCAGATGACTCAAGACCTTAGTGAACAGCTTGGACATTTACTCGCTAAACACAAACAAGTGTTAGTGACGGCTGAATCTTGCACTGGCGGAGGTGTCGCGACTGCAGTCACTGACATTGCGGGCAGTTCTGGGTGGTTTGATCGCGCTTTTGTTACTTATAGCAATGAAGCCAAGCAAGAGATGATAGGTGTGCAGCTTAAAACCTTGATTGAGTTCGGCGCTGTGAGTGAGCCTGTCGTCATAGAAATGGCGAGCGGGGCATTGCAATACTCAAACGGGACTATCTCTGTATCGATCAGTGGCATTGCCGGGCCAGGTGGCGCGACCGAAGATAAGCCTGTTGGTACAGTATGCTTCGCGTGGAAAGCACTAAATGGCTGGGATAAAGTAGAAACGCATGTATTTACAGGCGACAGATCACAAGTACGCCAACAAGCCACGCACCATGCCCTGCAAGTTATTTATGATTACCTATCAATGGAAGGTAAGTAACATTTGTACAAATTATTTTCATACAGGTATGGACACTGTATGAATCAACAGTATAATGAAAGCCAATTAGTCACCCCTATGTGGGTTAGAAATAGATTCTAGATCGCTTGTTGAGACAACCGATTATGTGGAGATAGAGATGGACGAGAATAAACAAAAAGCGTTAGCCGCAGCCCTTGGTCAGATTGAAAAGCAATTTGGTAAAGGTTCTATCATGCGTCTTGGTGATAACCGCACAATGGACGTAGAAACTATTTCTACTGGTTCTCTATCTCTAGATATCGCACTAGGTGCTGGTGGCCTACCGATGGGGCGTATCGTAGAAGTTTACGGTCCAGAATCATCAGGTAAAACAACGCTAACGCTTGAGCTTATTGCTGCAGCACAGAAAGTAGGCAAGACGTGTGCTTTCGTTGATGCGGAACACGCACTAGACCCTATCTACGCTCAAAAGCTTGGTGTTGATATCGATGCGCTTCTTGTTTCTCAACCAGATACGGGTGAGCAAGCGCTAGAAATCTGTGATGCACTGGCTCGTTCAGGTGCAATCGATGTACTTGTTATTGACTCAGTAGCAGCGCTAACACCAAAAGCAGAAATCGAAGGCGAAATGGGCGACAGCCACATGGGTCTTCAGGCTCGTATGCTTTCTCAAGCGATGCGTAAGCTAACTGGTAACCTTAAGCAGTCTAACTGTATGGCTATCTTCATCAACCAAATTCGTATGAAGATTGGTGTGATGTTTGGTAACCCAGAAACAACAACTGGTGGTAACGCTCTTAAGTTCTACGCATCTGTTCGTCTTGATATTCGCCGTACTGGTGCGATTAAAGATGGTGATGAAGTTGTTGGTAACGAAACTCGTATCAAGGTTGTTAAGAACAAGATTGCTGCACCATTCAAACAAGCTGAAACTCAAATCCTTTACGGTAAAGGCTTCAACCGCGAAGGTGAGCTTATCGACTTAGGTGTTAAGAATAAGCTAGTAGAAAAAGCGGGCGCTTGGTACAGCTACAAGGGCGATAAGATCGGCCAAGGTAAAGCTAACGCTGGTAAATACCTACGTGAAAACCCAGAAGTTGCTCTAGAGATCGATACTAAACTTCGTGAGTTACTACTGACTCCTGCTGTTCTTGAAGAGAAAGACGTAGAGAAAGAAGAAGAAAACGAAGAGCTATAAGCTAACGTTTTATAGAGTCGATGTTTGAAAGAAGCATCCGCTTGAAAGAACTTAAAGCCTCGCATATTTTATGCGGGGCTTTTTTATTGGAGCAGTTCCGTCGAGCATGTATTTGGTCAACTCTCTTTCGTTGACTGAGTTTCTTCGGTACTAGGTCGTCGATTTACTTCTGCTTTTCCACGGCTAGATATAGTGGAATATTCTTCATTTTATCGAATTCCCACAAAAATCCTGCCCAAGGGTGTCTTTTCTACAAGAAAACTAGTCGAAGCCTTAACCATGATCTACAATACGGCAAAATTCTAACTCGACTATTTTCAGGAAGAGCTGCATGTACATGAGCACTGATGAGGTTCGCAACGCGTTCCTTAAGTTCTTTGAGAGCAAAGAACACCAAATCGTAGACAGTTCATCGTTAGTTCCACATAACGATCCAACCCTGCTATTTACTAACGCAGGTATGAACCAATTCAAAGATTGCTTCTTAGGCGCCGAAAAGCGTGCCTACACTCGAGCAACTACGGCTCAGCGTTGTGTACGTGCGGGTGGTAAACACAATGACCTTGAAAACGTAGGTTTCACGGCTCGTCACCACACGTTCTTCGAAATGCTAGGCAACTTCAGCTTTGGCGACTACTTCAAAGAAGAAGCGATTGGCTTTGCTTGGGAATTCCTGACTGAGACTCTTCAACTGCCAAAAGACCGTCTACTGGTAACGGTATACGAGACAGATGATGAAGCATTCGATATCTGGAACAAAAAAGTAGGTGTCCCTGCTGACCGCATCGTTCGCATTGGCGACAAAGAAGGTGGTAAACAGTTCGAGTCTGATAACTTCTGGACGATGGGTGACACTGGCCCTTGTGGTCCATGTACTGAAATTTTCTACGATCACGGTGAGCACATTTGGGGTGGCCGTCCTGGTACACCAGAAGAAGATGGTGACCGTTTTATCGAGATCTGGAACAACGTATTCATGCAGTTCAATCGTCACGCTGACGGTACAATGGAGCCGCTACCTAAGCCAGCTGTTGATACTGGTATGGGTATTGAGCGTATTTCTGCAATCATGCAGGGCGTTCACTCTAACTACGAAATTGATGTATTCCAAAAGCTAATCAAAGCGACAGCGGAAGTTGTGGGTCATGACGACTTATCTAACCAATCGCTACGCGTTATTGCTGACCACATCCGTTCTTGTTCATTCCTAATCGCTGACGGCGTTATGCCTTCAAACGAAGGTCGTGGCTACGTTCTACGTCGTATTATTCGTCGTGCAGTTCGTCATGGTAACAAGCTTGGCGCGCAAGGCGTGTTCTTCCACAAACTTGTAGCTGTGCTTGTTGAAGTGATGGGCTCTGCTGCTGAAGAGCTGAAGAAACAACAAGAGCTTGTTGAAAAAGTACTTCGCATTGAAGAAGAGAACTTTGGTCGAACTTTAGAGCGCGGCATGGTTATTCTTAGTGATGCGCTTGACGCACTTGAAGGCAAAGAGCTTGACGGTGAAACAGTTTTCAAACTTTACGACACATACGGCTTCCCAGCTGACCTGACTAACGATGTTGCTCGTGAGCGTGATTTCACGATCGATGAGGAAGGCTTTGAGAAAGCGATGGAAGCACAGCGTAAGCGTGCTCGTGAAGCTGGCCAATTTGGTACAGATTACAACGCGACGATCAAAGTGGACACGAACACAGAGTTCTGTGGTTACACTGCTACCGACGGTATGGGTGATATTTCTGTACTGTTTGTTGACGGCGAAGAAGTATCGTCACTGTCGGCAGGTGATAAAGCAATCATCATCCTTGAAGAGACACCATTCTACGCTGAGTCAGGTGGTCAATGTGGTGACGCAGGTACCCTAAAAACTGCATCAGGTCTTTTCAAAGTACAAGATACTCAGAAACTAGGTAACGCATTTGCGCACCACGGTGAGCTTGTTGAAGGTGTATTTGCTAAGGGCGATAAAGTAGAAGCTTCGGTTGACGCTGAGCGTCGTGCGGCTATCTCACTAAACCACTCTGCAACTCACTTACTTCACTCTGCATTACGCGAAGTTCTCGGTGAGCACGTTGCTCAGAAAGGTTCTTTAGTTAAGCCAGATAACCTACGTTTTGACTTTTCTAACCTTGAAGCGGTAACACCGGCACAGATTAAAGAAGTAGAGCGTTTGGTTAACGCACAAGTTCGTAAGAACCACGTGATTGAAACCAACATCATGGATATTGAGTCAGCGAAAGAAAAAGGTGCAATGGCACTGTTTGGCGAGAAGTACGATGATGAAGTGCGCGTTCTATCTATGGGCGATTTCTCTACTGAGCTTTGTGGTGGTATCCACGCAAGTAACACGGGTGATATCGGCCTATTCAAGATCACCTCTGAAGGTGGTATTGCTGCGGGTATTCGTCGTATTGAAGCGGTAACGGGTGAAGCTGCTCTAGATGCAGTAGAGGCTCAGGCTAACGCTTACGAAGAGAAGCTTGCTGAATCAGCTAAGAAAGCGAAATCTCTAGAGAAAGAAATCCAACTGCTTAAAGAAAAGATGGCTGCTGCAGAAAGCGCAAACATCATGGGCAAAGTAGAAGACATCTCTGGTACTAAAGTTTTGGTTGCTGCAATTGAAGGCGCAGACAACAAGAACCTACGTACTATGGTTGATAACGCTAAAAACCAAGTAGGTAGCGGCATCATCCTGATCGCAAACGTAGCAGACGGTAAAGTTGGCTTGATTGCTGGTGTAACCAAAGACCTAATCGGCAAAGTAAAAGCGGGTGACCTTGTTAAGATGGTTGCTGAGCAAGTTGGCGGTAAAGGTGGCGGTCGTCCAGATATGGCTCAAGCGGGCGGTACTGACGTTGAAGCTCTGCCAGAAGCACTTAAATCTGTGCGTACTTGGCTAGAAGAGCGTCTTTAAGCTTAAGTAATTGATACAAAGATGCCCAATCAGTTGATTGGGCATCTTTTATTTTGCCTATTGGAAGCGTGTTTAAACAAGGTTTGATTGAGATTAACCAAGAAGTCTAATGGTGGCGTTAGACTCCTTGGTTAATTTTTTATTGCTTCGCCTTGACGCGGAGTATGTGTTTTTTTGTCATATATAGACATTGGTCTTGGGAAGGTGAGGACGGGTGAAAATGCCTCTTATCGTGCAGAAATTTGGTGGAACGTCGGTGGGTTCAATTGAACGAATCCATCATGTAGCAGAAAAAATCATTGAAGCGAAAAATGAAGGGAACCAGATTGTGGTTGTCGTTTCTGCTATGTCAGGTGAAACAAATCGGTTGGTTAACTTAGCCACACAAGTTGATAGCGTACCAAACGCTAGAGAACTGGATGTGCTGTTAACGGCTGGCGAGCAAGTTTCCATGGCCTTGTTAGCAATGACGTTACACAAGTTAGGTTATGAAGCGACATCGATGACTGGCTATCAAGCCAAGATACACACGGATTCTAATCATAATAATGCAGCGATTGAGCGTATTGATACTGCCCCGATTCAAGCACTGTTAGATGACAACCAGATTGTCATTGTTGCAGGCTTTCAAGGATTCAATGCGAAAGGCGATATCACAACATTAGGTCGCGGTGGTTCAGATACTACAGCGGTAGCGCTTGCGGGTGCCTTACAGGCGAAAGAATGCCAGATCTATACTGATGTAGATGGTGTTTACTCTTGTGATCCTAGAGTCGTGAAGCAATCTCAAAAATTAGATACTTTAGACTTCCCTTCTATGGAAGAGATGGCACGCCGAGGTGCTAAGGTTTTGCATCTTCCGTGTGTTCAGTATGCATGGCAGCACAACGTGCCATTGCGTGTGCTTTCAAGCTTTGAACAAGGCGAGGGCACATTGATCACGGGTAATCAGTGTTTGAATGATATTGCTGGTATCGCTATTCAAAGAGATATGGTGCGTATCGAGTGTTTGAATGAAGATTTACCGTCTTTCATTTCACATTGCCAACTGTTGGGGATCGAAGTCTGTAGTGTGATCGAGGAAACAGAACGGGCAGCACTCATTATTAAACAAGACATAAGTGCCAAATTAAAACTAGTTTTTGACGAGAAAATCCGTAATAGTGAACAGGTTAGTTTGTTAACTGTGGTAGGAAGCCGAACACAAGAAATTGTGGTCAGTTCACATGGATTGTTGTCTGAAGGCGAAATTGATGTACAGCATCACTTATTGCAGCAGCAGTCTTTAACTTTGGTGATATCACCAACGCAAGTCGATATGGCTGCTAACATATTACACAATGCATACATCGTAGCGCGTGAAACACAAGGTTATCCTAAAAAAGAAGTGCATTTTGGTTAAATAAACTCAATCGATAGTTTACGAAAATATAACTTTTGTTGGATAATGCTCTCGTAGCTAGATAAATTTAGAGATTACTCAAGGAGCAAAGAATGCTAATTTTGACTCGCCGCGTTGGCGAAACACTGATGATTGGTGATGAAGTAACAGTTACTGTACTAGGCGTTAAAGGTAACCAAGTACGTATCGGTGTTAACGCACCTAAAGAAGTATCTGTTCACCGTGAAGAGATCTACATGCGCATTCAAGCTGAAAAAGGTAATGGTAACGTTGCATCTGGCAACTACTAATACTTTTGCGTAGAGAAGAGGCTAGCATTGTTGCTAGCCTTTTTTGATCTTGGGGAATCGAAACACTCATTATGACATAGATGAGTTGGATAACGGATCGGGCTCAAAGTTGTGAAGTGAATGCTTTGTGATGTTGTGAGATACAGACAAGGTTGAACAGAACTGTTGCTCTCTATTTTGTTTGGCAAAACTCAAGATTTATTAGCTTCCCCTATGGCGAAAATACGCATCCCGTAGTATTGTGCCATCAGCGGTAGCACTTGCTGCTGGATAAATTAGATAATTGTTTTCGGCTGTTTATTATTGCCAATCTTTCACCTTAATTTTTAAGGGAAAAAGCGCGATTTGAATCTTATAAGTTCAATTTGCAAGCGCTTTGATTAAATAGCAAACGGTTGAGTGTTTTTGTCCAATTTTTTTCAATAAAGTGTTTGACATATTTTCGGTAAAACGTAATATGTGCCTCCGCAAGACGGTGAGGTGGCCGAGAGGCCGAAGGCGCTCCCCTGCTAAGGGAGTATGTGGTTTGTAGCTGCATCGAGGGTTCGAATCCCTCCCTCACCGCCATTTTTTGCGAGTCTAAAATTAGCAATTTAGACAATGTAAATGTGCGTCCTTAGCTCAGCTGGATAGAGTACCTGGCTACGAACCAGGCGGTCGGAGGTTCGAATCCTCCAGGACGCGCCATTCTCTCTTCTCTTACTTGTAAGTGATGTGAGAATAATGAATTAGGTGAGGTGGCCGAGTGGCCGAAGGCGCTCCCCTGCTAAGGGAGTATGTGGTTTGTAGCTGCATCGAGGGTTCGAATCCCTCCCTCACCGCCATTCATTACAGGCCGATGGCCTTTTTTTTTCTTCGTAGCAAGAAGAATGTGATATATTTCACAACTTCATTCTTAATGAATGAACACCGTGCGTCCTTAGCTCAGCTGGATAGAGTACCTGGCTACGAACCAGGCGGTCGGAGGTTCGAATCCTCCAGGACGCGCCACTCTTTAGGGTTTCCTTGTGAACTCCTGATATTGAGAATACTGATATCGAAAACCGTGCGCTCTTAGCTCAGCTGGATAGAGTACCTGGCTACGAACCAGGCGGTCGGAGGTTCGAATCCTCCAGAGCGCGCCACTATTTAGGGTTTAGTTCTTATAAGAATGTGAATCCTGATATTGATAAATCGTTCGTCGAGAATTGATATCAAAACCGTGCGTCCTTAGCTCAGCTGGATAGAGTACCTGGCTACGAACCAGGCGGTCGGAGGTTCGAATCCTCCAGGACGCGCCACTCTTTAGGGTTTCCTTGTGAACTCCTGATATTGAGAATACTGATATCGAAAACCGTGCGCTCTTAGCTCAGCTGGATAGAGTACCTGGCTACGAACCAGGCGGTCGGAGGTTCGAATCCTCCAGGACGCGCCACTATTTAAGGGTTTATTTCTTATATGAATGAAAATCCTTGTATTGACTAAGTTGATACTAAAACCGTGCGCTCTTAGCTCAGCTGGATAGAGTACCTGGCTACGAACCAGGCGGTCGGAGGTTCGAATCCTCCAG
>NZ_PIGD01000022.1:0-79742 GCF_003050085.1 Vibrio sp. 10N.286.48.B8
CCCGAAGGTCCCCCTCTTTGGCCCGTAGGCATTATGCGGTATTAGCCATCGTTTCCAATGGTTATCCCCCACATCAAGGCAATTTCCTAGGCATTACTCACCCGTCCGCCGCTCGACGCCCATTAACGCACCCGAAGGATTGTTAGTGTCGTTTCCGCTCGACTTGCATGTGTTAGGCCTGCCGCCAGCGTTCAATCTGAGCCATGATCAAACTCTTCAATTTAAGATTTTGTGACTCAACGAATACTGACTTCAAAACTAATATTTACCGAAGTAAACATGTAATTCTAAAGCTATTACCATTCCAACAGAATGATAATGAATTGACTGTGCCGAATAACTACAAGTAGTTAAACGTATTGGTCACTCAGTTCATTGAAATCAATTTTGTTACCGAAGTAACTGTTACTACCTAAGTAATAACGTTTTGATATTCATCAACGAGTGCCCACACAGATTGATAGGTTTAAATTGTTAAAGAGCTTTTCCTTTTTGAGCTTCGCTCAAATCGGACGGCCATTTTAGCGATTTAAGTTTTAGTGTCAACCACTATTTTCAAAACTTTTTTCAAGCGCTTAGCTTGGCTAATTTGACCTACTGATTCGTTTTGGTTTCTGTTGAAGCCATCCCGTGTCAGCGAGGTGGCATTATAGAGATTTCGATCACACTGGCAAGCCCTTTTTGAAGTTTTTCTCGTTTTTTTATTCGTTCGATTAAAAAGAACTCAAAACGCCTCAAAAGTAGGCTTTTCTCTTACATCTCTTGCAGTTTCTTAGAGAATAAAGAGACTTTTTCCCAGTTTGTGTACTCAACTTCCTTGGTTGTATCCGTTTCTCCGCCTGTCATATTCATAATGAAGCGAATCATTGTTCTATCGAACCAGTTATAACGTGGGTAATAGAGGGCACCCGCGAATACACCGATCAAAGTTGGCTGCCACGGTGACTTAAGAAGAAACTTCTTAATATAAGCGCTACCTTCAGGGGTATCTTTACCTTGGTCTTCTTTACGAGCCGTTAAGTTAACGCAGAAGAAAGCGACCTTGTTTGATTGTAACTGAGTAAGGTTGGCATCAATGAACTGATATAGCTTCTTATTAAGGTGGCCATAGCGAATAGATGCGCCAATCAATACTCTGTCGTATTGAGCAAAATCGACACTAGTAATAGTGTGCAGATCTTGAAGCTCACATTCGAACTCATTCATTTCTTCTTTTATATAGTTCAAGATTTTCTTGGTCTGCCCTTCACGGCTTGAATACAAAAATAGAGCTTTTGCCACAATGTTGTCCTTAGCTACGCCAAAACGTAGGGGTCAATAAAATTAATAAGGTGAATATCTCTAAACGACCAAACAGCATAGATACGATCAACACCCACTTAGCCTTGTCATTCACATCGCCGAAGTGCATTGCCACTTCACCTAAGCCCGGGCCAAGGTTATTCAATGTTGCGGCTACGGCAGAGAAGGCGCTCAGCTCATCCATACCGGTTGCAATAAGCGCCAACATACAAACCACAAACACCAATGCGTATGCAGAAAAGAATCCCCAAACCGCATCCACGACACGTTGTGGTAATGCAGAACCGCCAACCTTAATGGTATAGACAGCGCGCGGGTGAACAAGACGCTTCATTTCACGAGCACCTTGCAGCGTAAGGAGTAATATTCGGATGACTTTCATACCGCCACCGGTTGAACCTGCACATCCCCCTATAAAAGAAGAGAACAAAAGCAGAACAGGTAAAAATAGCGGCCACTCGGAGAAACCAGTAGTAGTGAAGCCTGCTGTCGTAGATATAGATACAGTTTGGAACAATGCTTGGTCAAAGGCATCGTAATACGAGTCATAAGAGTGATGGTTAAGCAGCAATAAGAAGCATACTAAAAACAGTAGCGCTTGAATAAAGATAAAGGCGCGGAACTCAGGATCTTTCCAATAGTATTTAGGGTGCACACCACCTGAAGCAAAAGCGGCAAAGTGAAGAGAGAAGTTACATGCTGATATAAGCAGGAACACGACGGTAATCATGTTGATCGCCGGGCTATTGAAATAACCCATACTCGCATCGTGAGTCGAGAAACCACCAATCGCAATAGTAGAGAAGCTATGGCTGATCGCATCAAAGAAACTCATCCCTGCTAGCCAGAACGCCACTGCACAAGCAATCGTTAGACTCAAATAGATGTACCACAGTGCTTTTGCCGTTTCAGCAATACGCGGAGTCATCTTACTGTCTTTTACTGGACCTGGAATTTCAGCACGGTACAGCTGCATGCCACCGATGCCCAGTACAGGAAGAATGGCTACTGCCAATACGATGATACCCATACCACCAAACCACTGCAGAAACTGGCGATAAAACAAGATCGCTTTAGGTAAATCATCAAGGCCAACGATCACCGTCGCACCTGTAGTGGTTAATGCAGAGAAAGATTCGAAGAAAGCGTCTGTTACCGAAACGCTCGGGTTATCAGCGATCAAAAACGGTAAAGCACCCGCACTGCCGATTACCGTCCAGAACAAAACAACAATCAAAAAGCCATCACGCGCTTTCAATTCATGCTTATAACGTCGGTTGGGAAACCAGCAAGTTGCTCCACAGAATAAGAGAACGAAGAAAGTCGTCACAAATGGCACACCCGCACCGTCTCGATAGATCAGTGCGACGAGCGCAGGAGCAAGCATTGATACACTAAAAAGTGCTAATAATAATCCGACGATTCGAATAATTGAGCGAAATTGCATGAGCTATTGAACGAAGCGAAATGCTTCACACTTCCTAGTTGTCTTTGACTTTCGTTACCAGTGCCTTAGCACCGCTTTTATTGATCATGGTTTGGGTAAACGAATCTACCTGCAGGAGCTCTATTTCAATAATAAGCTCAACTTGAACACCATAATCCGCTTGGACTTCAACAGCCTGATGCTGAGCCATGATGGATTGTGCTATTGGCACAAAGCCATAGTCTAACTCTAGCCGTAATTTTGTGGTTATTTTTTTCTCGATAGTTTGAAGCAGCTTGAGAGCTTGTTGCACTCCACCACCGTAAGCCTTGACTAAACCACCGGTACCAAGCTTGATTCCACCAGAATAACGAGTGACGACAGCCGTTAACTCTCCAACACCAGACCCAGACAGTTGTGCCAATATGGGCTTACCAGCAGTCCCAGAGGGTTCACCATCGTCACTAAAGCCCCATCGCATTGAATCTTCAGGTCGCCCAGCCACAAAACCCCAACAGTTATGTCGTGCTGAAGAATGCTCTTTTTTTACCTGCTCTACGAACTGTTTAGCAGTTTCTACACTTGGAGTATGAGCAAGATGCGTAATAAAGACGCTCTTTTTTATCTCTTCTTCAAACAGAGCTGACGCTGACGGTATTAAATAGGGCTGTTCATTCATATCGTTAACTTAGTAAATAAGAGCGGAGAAGTGTATCACGCGTGAATAATAAGGGTTAGAGGATCTGTGCCATCGCACAATGTTAAACAATTGTTTAAAAAATGTATTGAAATTAATCTAGCAGAGGTACAGACTAAGATAACTGGTCTTACCAGGTATTCTACAATAATAGAAAGATAACAAGATTCTCTCAAACAATCGTGGATTGTATGTCATGGAGATAGACAATGATTTACCAAGCTAACACCCTACAGGTAAAGGAATTACAAGATGGTATTGCGGAATTAAGCTTCTGTGCTCCAGCCTCTGTAAACAAACTCGACCTTGCTACTTTAGAATCACTAGACAAAGCGTTAGATGCTCTTAATGCTCACGCAGGATTACGTGGTTTAATCTTAACTTCAAACAAAGACGCGTTCATTGTAGGCGCAGACATCACAGAATTCCTTGGCTTATTTGCTAAGCCAGAAGCAGAACTTGATGAATGGTTAAGATTCGCTAATTCAATCTTCAGCAAGCTAGAAGACCTTCCTGTCCCAACTCTTTCAATGATGCGTGGCCATGCCCTTGGCGGCGGCTGTGAATGTGTACTCGCTACCGACTTCCGTATCGGTGACAAGACCACCAGCATAGGTCTACCTGAAACCAAACTTGGCATTATGCCTGGCTTTGGTGGTTGTGTACGCCTGCCTCGTGTTATCGGTGCTGACAGCGCAATGGAAATTATCACTCAAGGCAAAGCATGCCGTGCTGATGAAGCACTAAAAGTTGGCTTGTTAGATGCGATTGTAGAAACAGACCAGCTGTTAGAGTCGGCAATCAACACCGTATCTCTGGCTGCCAATGAAAAACTAGACTGGCAGTTACGCCGTAAACAGAAAACATCAGCATTGTCGCTTAGCAAACTAGAAGCGATGATGAGCTTTACCATGGCTAAGGGCTTAGTCGCTCAAAAAGCCGGACCTCATTATCCAGCGCCAATCACTTCTGTGATTGCAATTGAAGAAGCGGCACGAAGCGATCGTGATGCTGCACTCGATATCGAACGTAAGCACTTCGTCAAGCTAGCGAAATCAGAAGAAGCTAAAGCACTAGTCGGCTTATTCCTAAATGACCAATACATCAAAGGCCTAGCGAAGCAAGCGGGTAAGTCAGCAAACAAAGCAACTGAACGTGCTGCGGTACTTGGCGCAGGCATCATGGGCGGCGGTATTGCTTACCAATCAGCGTTAAAAGGCGTGCCAGTGATGATGAAAGACATCGCACAGGCGTCTCTTGACCTTGGTATGAACGAAGCTTCTAAGCTGTTGAATAAACGCTTATCACGCGGTCGCCTAGATGGATTCAAGATGGCAGACATTCTGTCTTCTATTACTCCAAGTCTGCATTATGCAGGTGTTGAACAATCAGATGTGATTGTGGAAGCGGTTGTAGAAAATCCTAAAGTAAAAGCAGCAGTGCTGAGTGAAGTTGAAGGTCTCGTGGGTGAAGACACCGTTCTTACATCAAACACCTCAACGATTCCGATCAACCTGTTAGCGAAATCTTTGAAGCGCCCAGAAAACTTCTGTGGCATGCACTTCTTTAACCCAGTGCATCGCATGCCTTTGGTTGAGATCATCCGTGGCGAGCATACTTCAGAAGAAACCATTAATCGCGTAGTCGCTTACGCAGCGAAGATGGGCAAATCCCCTATAGTTGTTAACGACTGCCCAGGCTTCTTCGTAAACCGTGTACTTTTCCCTTACTTTGGCGGTTTCAGCATGTTGCTACGTGACGGTGCTGATTTCACTAAGATCGATAAAGTGATGGAGCGTAAGTTCGGTTGGCCAATGGGCCCAGCTTACTTGCTAGACGTTGTGGGTCTAGACACAGCACACCACGCACAAGCTGTAATGGCACAAGGTTTCCCTGAGCGTATGGGTAAAGAAGGTCGTGATGCGATCGACGCACTTTACGTTGCTGAAAAATACGGTCAGAAGAACGGCAGCGGTTTCTACACATACAGCGTAGACAAACGCGGTCGTCCTAAGAAGACCTTCTCTGAAGACATTCTTCCTATCTTGGCTGACGTATGCCAACAGCCGCAAGACTTTGATGACCAAACAATTATCCAGCGCGTGATGATTCCAATGATCAACGAAGTGGTGCTTTGTCTAGAAGAAGGCATTATCGCGACACCGCAAGAAGCGGATATGGCACTGGTTTACGGTTTAGGCTTCCCTCCATTCAGAGGCGGCGTATTCCGCTACTTAGACAGTGTGGGCATTGGTAACTTCGTTGAAATGGCGAAAGGCTACCAAGACTTAGGTGCAATGTACCAAGTTCCTCAGCTATTGCTTGATATGGCAGCGAAGGGCGAAAGCTTTTACGACAGCCAACAAGCCAGTTCTCTGTAACCCACATTTGGAAAAGGAATAGCAAAATGAAAAATGTAGTTGTTGTTGATTGCCTTCGTACCCCAATGGGACGTTCCAAAGGTGGAGCTTTCCGTCACACTCGTGCTGAAGATCTGTCGGCACATTTGATGAAAGGCATTTTAGAGCGCAACCCAGAAGTAAACCCTGTCGAAATTGAAGATATTTACTGGGGTTGTGTACAACAAACGCTAGAGCAAGGCTTCAACGTTGCACGTAACGCTGCCTTGCTTGCTGGTCTACCGATTGAGATTGGTGCGGTGACGGTCAACCGTTTATGTGGTTCATCTATGCAAGCTCTGCATGATGCAACTCGCTCTATCATGGTTGGTGATGCTGAAATCTGCCTGATCGGTGGTGTGGAGCACATGGGCCACGTACCAATGAACCACGGTGTTGATTTTCACCCTGGCATGTCGAAACACGTAGCGAAAGCTGCCGGTATGATGGGCCTAACCGCTGAGATGCTAGGTAAAATGCACGGTATTAGCCGTGAAGACCAAGATGCATTCGCAGCACGCTCACATGCTCGCGCTCAAGCAGCAACAGTTGAAGGTCGTTTCAAAAATGAAATCCTGCCAACCGAAGCTCACGCAGCAGACGGTTCACTGTTCACTCTGGATTACGATGAAGTCATTCGCCCAGAAACTACGGTTGAAGGCTTATCTCAGCTTCGCCCGGTATTTGACCCAGCAAACGGTACAGTAACAGCAGGTACTTCATCAGCACTGTCTGATGGTGCTTCTGCAATGCTTATCATGAGCGAAGAGAAAGCCAACGCACTTGGCCTTAAGATTCGTGCTCGCGTGAAGTCGATGGCTATCGCAGGCTGCGATCCTTCAATCATGGGTTACGGCCCAGTACCAGCAACCCAAAAAGCACTAAAACGTGCGGGCCTAACCATTGAAGATATGGGTGTAATTGAGCTAAACGAAGCGTTTGCCGCTCAATCTCTTCCATGTGCGAAAGACCTAGGTCTACTGGATGTGGTTGATGAGAAAGTAAACCTTAACGGCGGTGCGATTGCTCTTGGTCACCCACTAGGCTGTTCTGGTTCTCGTATCTCGACGACCCTAATCAACCTGATGGAAGCACAAGATGTGAAATACGGCTTAGCGACCATGTGTATTGGTTTAGGCCAAGGTATTGCAACGGTATTTGAACGCCCATAGCGATCACTGACGGTAATACTTGAAGGGTAATCTTTTGTGCAGCTATATTTATATAGCTGCACTTTTTATTACTCGACATCCAATAATACATAGATTCGTTCAGCGAACTTAGCGAAAGAAAATCACTACTTACATCTATGCGCAAAACGCATAGATTCAATGTTGATGTTTCATTATTTTTTCTCGGATGATTCAACTAAAGTTACTTCAGTTTCCTAATATTCCTCCACGGAGCAGATCATGTTTAAAGCACTTGTACTAAACCAAGAAGACAAAAAAACTATCGCGTCAGTTTCTCAAATTGAAGAGTCTCAATTACCAGAAGGTAACGTGAAGATTGATGTTAGCTACTCTTCTTTGAACTACAAAGATGGTTTGGCGATTACAGGTAAAGGGCGCATTGTTCGCAACTTCCCTATGGTTCCGGGTATCGACCTTTCTGGTGTGGTTTCACAATCTGATGACCCACGCTACAAAGCGGGCGACGAAGTTGTTCTAACGGGTTGGGGTGTTGGTGAAGGTCACTGGGGCGGCATGGCTGAGAAAGCAAGCCTAAACGGTGATTGGTTAGTACCAATGCCTGCAGGTCTTGACGCTAAGAAAGTAATGGCGATTGGCACAGCTGGTTTCACTGCGATGCTTTGTGTGCAAGCTATCGTAGATGCAGGCATCAAACCTGAAGACGGTGAAATCCTAGTAACAGGCGCAAGTGGCGGTGTAGGCAGTGTATCTATCACTCTACTAAACCAACTGGGTTACAAAGTCGCAGCAGTTACTGGCCGTGCTTCTGTAAACGGTGAACTACTTAAATCATTAGGCGCGACACGTATTGTAGAGCGTGCTGAACTAGAAGAACCAGCGAAACCACTAGAGAAACAACTGTGGGCTGGCGCTATCGATACCGTAGGCAGCAAAGTGCTTGCGAAGGTATTGGCGCAAATTAATTACAACGGTGCAGTTGCGATGTGTGGTCTAGCAGGCGGTTTTGACTTACCAACAACGGTAATGCCATTCATTCTGCGTAACGTTCGCCTACAAGGTGTGGATTCAGTAATGTGCCCTCGTGAAAAACGTATTAAAGCGTGGGAGCAACTGGCTGAGCTACTACCAGAATCTTTCTACGCTCAAGCAACCAAAGAAGTGCCTTTAGACGGTGCAATTCAAGCCGCAGAAGACATCACTAACGGTCAAATCACTGGTCGCATAGTCATTAAACTATAGATTCTCAATCACAAAGTTATCAAACCTTAAGCGCCAGCGTTAGGCTTGGATAACCCAAAACAACAAAGGGCTGATTTATATCAGCCCTTTTGCGTTTTTGTCATTTGGGTCGAGTGAATCTAAACCAAGTCTTAGCTAACCCAAGCCGACATCGGCAATTCGCTTTTGAATCAACTCACCACATTCCTCTTTGACCACTCTTCTCAACCATTGTTGTGAAGCAGAAGAGTCGCAACGCGAGTGCCAGATCAGTGAGTAATCAAACGGCATAAACTCGAATGGCAGCGGCTTGACGACTAAGTCATAACGCTCAGCGACCAAATAAGCCAAATCAGCAGGTACAGTGATCACCAACGGCATTCTATCAACAATCGCCAATGCGGCTTCAAGGTGATAAGCACGCAACACCATTTTTCGAGGCTGTTGATTAGCTAACGCGTTGTCTAATAAAGCCTTAACACCATCACTGATCGCAATCATCGCATGCGGGAGTGATACATAGTCTTCAAGGCTTAAAGGCTGGTCCGCCAATGGATGGTTTTTAGATAACAGACACGACACACCAACCGGCCCCAAGACCTCTTGATGAAGTGGTGCAATGCTGCCACTCGGACGACAGATCGCCATATCAACGCGTTCGGTGCTGAGTTGCTTAAACAAATGTTCATGCTGCAGCGGTGCAAACTCCAAAGAGATGTTCGGCGCTTGCTCATAAATCTTCGGTAGTGCATAAGGTAGGATGGTTTGCATCGCGTAGTCAGTGGTCGCAATCAGGAAGCGCTCACTGCAGTAGTAGGGGTCAAAATCACTCGGGCTAAGTAATTGGCGGAATGATTCTAAAGGCTGATCAATGCGTTGGCTGATCTCAAGTGCTTTTTTGGTGGGGATAAGGTGCTGACCTTGTCGCGTAAACAAGGGATCGTTGAGTAACTCTCTTAAGCGCCCTAATACTCGGCTGGTTGCCGACTGACTTAAGTTAAGACGAATCGCGGCCTGGCTAACACTACCCTCTTCAATCAATACCTTTAAAGCGACCAATAAATTCAGGTCTCTACGATAGATGTCTTCTAATTCCACACCACTTACCTAGCTGTATACGATTGTCATTGATCACTAAGTTGTTTATAGCATGCTTTAGATAAAAAAAATCCCGCAATTACGCGGGGAAGCCCAAGAAAATCTGGGGATAGTGTCGGAATGTTGTCGTATCGGAATTTGCTTGTTGTATTCGGGTTAGTGCTCTCGCTCTTCGGCTATACCTTGCCAACGGCGCATCTCCACCCAAATACCAATAATCGTTGCTACTATGCCAAAAATAGGCATCAGTGAGGTCTCTGTCGATGAACGTAGTACTAACGCACAAAAAGAAATAAAACAGAGAACCGAATAAATTGTTAATCTATCTAATCCTGTCAACATCGCCACTCCTTAGCTAGTTGCCTTTGTTTCAAGTTGTTATCAACTTGTTAACTAAGTTATAGGAAATGATTCTGTTTGCCAAGCACTTATTGCATATTTTTTCTGCAGACGTATTATTCACTCGTTAGATAGATATAGAGATACAAACCATGACATTCAAACCTGAACTGGCAACCCATACTTTAGAAGCTGAAGGCCTGCGTTGCCCAGAACCAGTAATGATGGTCAGGAAGACAATTAGAAACATGCAGGATGGCGATGTGTTACTGGTAAAGGCTGACGATCCTTCGACAACTCGAGATATTCCGAGCTTTTGTCGATTCATGGATCACCAGTTGGTAGGCCAAGCAACAGAAACGTTGCCTTACCAGTATTTGATCAGAAAGGGATTGGAGGCGTAGCGCCCCACCGACTATCAAGTATCAAAAAAGCCGCTGGTACCTTATGTTCTTAAATAGAACTCAGTGTACCAGCGGCTTTTTGTTTATTCGCTTCTAGACTTGTTTTGCAGATGCTCCAGCTGATGCTGAATTTCTCGGATATCTTTGCGCATCGGAATAATATGCGCAACCCGAATCCAAGCCTCTACCGCAAGCGCAGTCATGATGATGGCACCCGCGACCATTGGTAGCCACATGTCCGTCAACACCATGCCTAATAGTGTAAGTGCAAGACCAAAGGTAAATAGATAACTTTGGCTTTGTGGAGTAATACCCATATAACGCGTCAACATAATCATGCCCTCGTGTTCTTAACTCACAAGATTAAAATATCATGACAAGTATGACAGTTATATGTCCGTTCGCTCGATAAACCCCACAATACTGTAAGAGTATGACCTACAACACATTACTCTACTAATTGAGTATAATTAGCCTCAATACCACCTATTAATAGAAAGCCGCAGCAATAGCCAAACCAACGAACAACAAGGCCGTGATCTTGCGAATCAGGTCAAGCGGCATCTTGTCTGCCGACAATTTACCGATGATCACCACAGGCACATTCGCCAATAACATACCAATGGTAGTACCCAGAATCACCCACGCTAATGCATCCGCATATTGAGCCCCTAGGATAGAGGTCGCAATCTGGGTTTTATCACCGATCTCAGCAATAAAGAAAGCGATAAAACTGGCGACAAACGGGCCTCGGTTTGAGATCTGTTCATCGTCATCTAACTTATCCGGAATCAGAATCCACCCCGCCATCGCAATGAAACTGACCACCAACACCCACTTTAAGACTTCAGGAGATAAGTAATCTGCGACCACAACCCCGAGCCATGCTGCAAGGGCATGATTGGCAATGGTGGCAAAGAAGATAGCCGCGATGATAGGTATCGGCTTGCGATATCGACTGGCTAATAAAAGAGATAACAACTGAGTCTTATCACCGATCTCGGCTAAGGCGACAGTTGTAATTGAAATTGCTAAAACGCTCACGACATGCTCATTTGGGATGGAGATTATTATATTTAACCAAAGACAAACCTCGCGCCCCATCCCGGTTCACGATGCTTGTCTAAGGTCTTGCTAAGCGCCACCAAGGTGGTGGTTGCCTCGAACGCCATGATGATTTTGCATCAATTATGTTGACGGACGAACTCATTCAATAGGATATGAATAAGTAAGCTACTCCCCAAAGACCGCGAGATTTTAATCACCCACGCTTTCAAACACAAGTGTCAAACTTATCAAAATATCCACTTGTGCCGAAAAACAAACATTAAAGGCAAAAAAATCCACTAAACGACATTTTAGACCACTAATTAAACAAGATTACCCCTACTCGCTTTACCAATATCTCGGTATACTCAGAGGTTATTTTTATCATTCATTTAAAAGAATCGCGCGAACCTGACTATGCAAAAATACGATATCAAAACCTTCCAGGGAATGATCCTCGCGCTGCAGGATTACTGGGCTCAAAACGGTTGTACCATTGTTCAACCTCTAGATATGGAAGTAGGTGCAGGCACCTCTCACCCAATGACATGTCTACGAGCACTTGGCCCAGAGCCAATGTCTACAGCTTACGTTCAACCTTCTCGTCGTCCGACCGATGGCCGTTACGGTGAAAACCCTAACCGTCTGCAGCACTACTACCAATTCCAAGTAGCGCTAAAACCATCGCCAGACAATATCCAAGAGTTGTACCTAGGCTCCCTAGAGGTTCTTGGTGTTGACCCACTTGTTCACGACATTCGCTTCGTTGAAGATAACTGGGAAAACCCAACACTAGGCGCATGGGGCCTTGGTTGGGAAGTATGGCTAAACGGCATGGAAGTAACACAGTTTACTTACTTCCAACAGGTTGGCGGCCTTGAGTGTAAACCTGTAACAGGTGAGATCACTTACGGTATCGAGCGTCTAGCAATGTACATCCAGGAAGTAGATTCTGTTTACGACCTAGTATGGAACGTAGCACCAGACGGTTCTAACGTGACTTACGGTGACATCTTCCACCAAAACGAAGTTGAGCAATCAACCTACAACTTCGAGCACGCAGACGTAGATTTCTTATTCACTTTCTTCGATCAGTGCGAGAAAGAGTGTAAAGAGCTACTTGAGCTTGAGAAGCCACTTCCGCTTCCAGCTTACGAGCGCATTCTAAAAGCAGGTCACGCATTCAACATCCTTGATGCGCGCAAAGCTATCTCTGTAACAGAGCGTCAACGTTACATCCTTCGTATCCGCAACCTGACTAAATCAGTTGCTGAGGCGTACTACGCGTCACGTGAAGCGCTTGGCTTCCCAATGTGTAAGAAGGACAAATAATCATGGCGAAGAATTTTCTAATTGAACTGGGTACGGAAGAGCTTCCACCAACAGCACTTCGTTCTCTAGCAGAAGCCTTTGCTTCTAACTTTGAAGCAGGTCTTAAAACGGCTGAGCTTTCTCACGAAGGCATCAAGTGGTACGCAGCACCTCGTCGTCTAGCACTTAAAGTAACAGCACTGGCTGAAGGCCAAGCGGACAAAGTCGTTGAAAAACGTGGTCCTGCTGTTTCTGTAGCATTCGATGCAGAAGGCAACGCGACTAAAGCAGCACAAGGTTGGGCTCGTGGTAACGGTATTACTGTTGAGCAAGCTGACCGTCTGAAAACAGACAAAGGCGAGTGGCTTCTTTTCAAACAAGAAGTAACTGGCAAACCTGTTCAAGAATTGGTGATGGACATCGCTGCGAAAGCACTAGCTGGCCTACCAATCCCTAAAGCAATGCGCTGGGGTAACTCAGACATTCAATTTATCCGTCCAGTGAAAACACTGACAGTACTACTAGGTGATGAGCTTGTTGAAGGCGAAATCCTAGGCGTAGCATCTGCTCGTACTATCCGTGGCCACCGTTTCATGGGCGAACAAGAGTTCACAATCGATTCTGCTGACCAATACCCTGCGATCCTAGAAGAGCGCGGTAAAGTAATGGCGGATTACGAAGCGCGTAAAGCAATCATCCTTGCTGACTCTCAAAAAGCGGCAGCAGCGGTTGGCGGTAAAGCTGACCTAGAAGATGACCTTGTTGAAGAAGTAACGTCTCTGGTTGAATGGCCAGTAGTACTTACAGCGAAGTTTGAAGAAGAGTTCCTAAAAGTACCTTCTGAAGCTTTGGTTTACACCATGAAAGGTGACCAAAAGTACTTCCCTGTTTACGATGAAAACAAGAAGCTACTTCCTAACTTTATCTTCGTATCAAACATCGAGTCTAAAGAGCCTCGTCACGTTATCGAAGGTAACGAGAAAGTTGTACGTCCACGTCTTGCTGATGCTGAATTCTTCTTCAACACAGACCGTAAGCGTCCGCTGATCGACCGTCTTGCTGAGTTAGACCAAGCTATCTTCCAGAAGCAGCTGGGTACTATCAAAGATAAAACAGACCGCATCACAGAACTTGCTGGCTACATCGCTGAGCAAATCGATGCTGACGTTGAGAAGTCTAAGCGCGCAGGCCTACTGGCTAAGTGTGACCTAATGACATCTATGGTATTCGAATTCACGGATACACAAGGTGTAATGGGCATGCACTACGCAACTCACGATGGTGAAGACGAGCAAGTTGCACTAGCACTTTACGAGCAGTACATGCCTCGTTTCGCTGGTGACGACCTACCAAGCACTGGTATCTCTTCTGCAGTTGCAATGGCAGAAAAACTAGACACTATCGTAGGTATCTTCGGTATTGGCCAAGCACCAAAAGGTTCTGACCCATTCGCTCTACGTCGTGCATCACTAGGTGTACTACGTATCATCGTTGAAAACGGCTACAACCTAGACCTAACGGATCTGATCGGTAAAGCGAAAGAGCTACTAGGCGACAAGCTGACTAACGAAAACGTAGAAGCTGACGTTATCGACTTCATGCTAGGTCGTTTCCGCGCATGGTACCAAGATGCTGGTTTCAGCGTTGATATCATCCAAGCGGTACTAGCACGTCGTCCAACTAAGCCAGCTGACTTTGACCAACGTGTTAAAGCGGTTTCTCACTTCCGTGAACTGGAAGCAGCAGAAGCACTAGCAGCAGCGAACAAGCGTGTAGGTAACATCCTTGCGAAATTCGATGGCGAGCTACCAGCTGAAATCGACCTAACGCTTCTTCAAGAAGACGCAGAGAAAGCACTGGCTGAAAACGTTGAAGTAATGACGGAAGCACTAGAACCAGCATTCGCGACAGGCAACTACCAAGAAGCCCTAAGTAAGCTTGCTGATCTACGTGAACCGGTTGATGCATTCTTCGATAACGTAATGGTTATGGCTGATGACGAAGCGCTTCAGAAGAACCGTCTAACGCTACTGAACAACCTACGTAACCTGTTCCTACAGATTGCTGACATCTCTCTACTGCAAAAATAAGCACGAGTGAGACAGTTGCTCTCAGTCATACTCTGAGCAACCAAAGGTAAATACCCAAAGGGAAGCGAAAGCTTCCCTTTTTGTTTTTGTGAACCAAGCATTTGTTTGTAGAGGTGTTATTGATTAACTGAATGAATCAGCACTCAGACTGTAGAGGGCATTGTTTGCTATAACTGACCTGTTTATTCAGGGGAAGGGAACAATGAAAAAAACAGTACTCGCGCTTTCAATACTCGCACTCAGCGCATGCAGCCAAACCAGTGATGACAGCTTATTGCTGACGATTGATAATGACACTGTCGTATTTGAATCAACAGGTAAAGGTACCGTGATTGCAGAACAGGAACTCGCTAAAGGTAGCTATACCTTCTCTATCGGCGATACTCAAAATACCTGTGGTACCAACTTTGCGCTGGCTGAAGAGAGCCGCATCAAATTCAATAAGCCCCTTCGCCTAGACGACTGCGTCGATAAATCTGAAATTAATATTAAGGTCTTTCGCGCTAACACCTATCAATTTACGCTCAACCCACAGACCAATGAACTCACGGTTCAGGTAAAGCCAAAGCAGAAGCAAGTACAAAGCTTTGCCTGTCCAGTACCCAGTGACCAACCAACCACCATAGATGTTACTCAAACCTTTGATGATGGCACCGTGGTAAGAGACGCTCTTTCAGGCAAACAAGTCACAGTGACTAATGGCAGCGTCACCATGCAACCTGCAGAAAACAGCCAAGGTGTTCTGCTGCTGGAGAGAGTAGAACCAGAAACCAAGGCTGACTTTAGTTGGGACAACGCTACGGTCTACTTCGTCATGACCGACCGTTTCCACAACGGCAACCCTGATAACGACAACAGCTATGGTCGCAGCCAAGACGGACAAGACGAAATCGGCACCTTCCACGGTGGTGACTTGGCAGGCTTAACCGAAAAACTCGATTACATAAAATCACTCGGTGCTAATGCTATCTGGATAACGTCTCCGTTAGAGCAAATTCACGGCTGGGTTGGCGGCGGTGATCGCGGTGATTTCAAACATTATGGCTACCATGGTTACTACCACCAAGATTGGACCAAGCTTGATGACAACATGGGTACCGAAGACGAGCTGAAAACCTTCATCGATACCGCGCACAGCAAAGGCATTCGTGTTGTTTGGGACGTGGTAATGAACCACACGGGATACGCGACGCTTGCCGACATGCAAGAGTTCGACTTCGGCAAACTCAACCTTACCGATGAACAAGCTAAACAAACGCTTGGCGAAAACTGGACGGACTGGCAACCAGAAGCTGGCCAGAACTGGCACTACTTCAACAACTACATATCTTACAGCGACAAAGAAGCGTGGGAAAAGTGGTGGGGCAAAGCTTGGTTACGCAGCGACATTGGTGCTTATGACTCTCCGGGTTACAACAACCTCACCATGTCTTTGGCACACCTGCCCGACTTTAAAACAGAATCGACAGAGACAACCGGGCTGCCTAATTTCTATCGCAACAAGTCCACCAGCGCCACGAATGAACTCCAAACCCCTCGTGAACATCTCATCACTTGGTTGTCTGACTGGGTACGTGAATATGGCGTTGATGGTTTTAGGGTCGATACCGCCAAGCACGTTGAGTTAGATGCGTGGGCAGAGCTTAAAGAGAGCACTAACCAAGCGCTTGCCGAGTGGAAGCGAAACAACCCAGACAAGGCCTTGGATGACTTACCTTTCTGGATGACTGGCGAAGTATGGGCACACAGCGTGGTCAAATCAGATTACTTCGCTAACGGATTTGATTCGATCATCAACTTTGAATTCCAGAGTGATATCGCACCTAAGGCACTTAAGTGCCTATCCGATCTCGATGCTGATTACCTCCGCTACGCAGACAAGATCAATAGTGACAGCGAGTTCAACGTGTTGAGTTACCTTTCGTCTCACGACACCTCGCTATTCTGGACACAACACGGCAGTGACTTTGCAAAACAAACCAAAGCTGCAAACGCGTTGATGCTGACTCCCGGTGCAGTGCAGATCTATTACGGTGATGAGATTGCACGAGATTTTGGCCCAACAGGCTCCGACCCAATGCAGGGCACCCGTTCAGACATGCCTTGGGATCAAATCACAGGCGAACGAGCGCAGCTGTTAGAACACTGGCAAACCCTTGGCCAATTCCGCCAACGTCACCCTGCCGTTGCCCAAGGTAAGCACATCATCCGCAACAGCAAGGGCTACTATGCGTTCGAACGACAATACCAAGATGACAAGGTGTTGGTTGTGTATACAGGTTCGAAGTAAACACGCACGGTTATCAAACGACATAAATTAAAAGGGAAGCTTCGGCTTCCCTTTTTTGATCACCAAAAGCGCGTTCAATAAGCAAGCTGTCACTCATTAGCCAAACTTTATAGAAGTTTTTTTCGTGTTAGAGCATTTGGCGCTATGCGTCGCAAAAACATTGCGGTATGTTCAAGGAATACACTGATGGCAGACATAAGGCCTGCCTTAATGACACATAACAAGCAATCACAATGAATTAGGTAAAATAAGTAATGCAGTTCTCTAAGTTTGGCGAAAAGTTTAATCGATACTCTGGAATCACTCGTTTAATGGATGATTTGAATGATGGTCTGCGCACTCCTGGCGCTATCATGCTCGGTGGTGGTAACCCAGCCGCTATCCCAACCATGCTCGATTACTTTAACCAAGCCAGTGCCGACATGCTCGCCAGTGGAGAACTCATCGCCGCCCTCGCCAACTACGATGGCCCGCAGGGTAAAGACAGCTTCATTAAGTCATTAGCTGCAATGCTAAAAGAGACTTATGGCTGGGACATCAGCGAGAAGAACATCAGCCTAACTAACGGCAGTCAAAGCGGCTTCTTTTATCTATTCAACCTACTAGCAGGCCAACAGCCTGACGGCTCACATAAGAAGATCTTGCTGCCGATCGCACCGGAATACATCGGTTACGGTGATGCAGGCATTGATGACGACATCTTTATCTCTTACCACCCAGAGATCGAGCTGCTAGAAAACCGACAGTTCAAATACCACGTCGATTTTGAACAACTCAAGGTAGATGACTCAGTCGCGGCTATCTGTGCGTCTCGCCCCACCAATCCAACCGGTAACGTACTGACAGATGAGGAAGTACGTAAACTGGATAAGCTCGCGCGTGAGAACAACATCCCGCTACTGATCGACAACGCTTATGGCCTACCGTTTCCAAACATCATTTTTGAAGATGTCGAACCGTTCTGGAATGAAAACACGATTCTGTGCATGAGCCTGTCTAAACTTGGTTTGCCGGGTGTGCGTTGCGGTATCGTAATTGCGAGCGAAGAAGTCACCCAAGCGCTAACCAACATGAATGGCATCATCAGCTTAGCGCCAAGCAGTGTTGGGCCTGCAATCGCCAACCACATGATTGAGAACGGTGACCTACTGCGCTTGAGCAGTGAAGTGATTAAGCCTTTCTATAAAGAGAAATCTTTACGTGCAGTAGAACTACTACAAGACGCTATCGATGACCCACGCTTCCGTATCCATAAACCTGAAGGCGCTATCTTCTTATGGTTATGGTTTGATGAGCTACCAATCACCACCATGGAACTGTACGACCGCCTTAAAGCTCGCGGCGTATTGATTGTTCCGGGCGAATACTTCTTTATCGGCCAAGAAGATGAGTGGGATCATGCTCACCAGTGCTTACGCATGAACTACGTACAAGATGATGAAGCGATGCAGAAAGGTATTGCGATCATTGCTGAAGAAGTGAAAAAGGCTTACAGCGAAAGCAAATAGAGATTCCCTACTCGGTCGTTCCTCCCTCTATGGAATGACACTGATAAGACAAACAAAAAGAGCACCTCATGAGGTGCTCTTTCACTTTTACTTCCCGATAATTTTTAGCTCTAAGGAGCTAACAGTAATTAACCTTCTAGTAGGCTATTACCGTTGATAGCAATCTTACGTGGTTGCATCGCTTCTGGGATTTCGCGTTCTAGGTCGATGTGAAGAAGACCATTTTCCATGCTTGCTCCTACTACTTTTACGTAGTCAGCCAGTTGGAATTTGCGCTCGAAATCGCGCTCTGCAATACCTTGATATACGAAGGTTTTCTCTGCTTCTGCTTTACGCTCACCTTTCACAATTAGCATGTTCTCTTTCTGAGTCAAATCTAATTGGTCATCAGCAAAACCAGCAACGGCCATAGTAATACGGTAGTTGTTCTCGTCTTTTTGCTCGATGTTGTATGGAGGGTAACCGCCAGAAGAGTTCTTCGATGTGTTCGCTTCCATCATATTGAATAGACGATCAAAGCCGATTGCGTTGCGGTAAAGTGGAGTGAAATCTACAGTTCTCATAATGCTATCCTTTTAGTAAGCAATAGTCTTAGCTGCGAATTTTACTTAGATCGAACCTGTGTGTGACCCAGTAAACAGCTAAGAGATTCAATTCGCATTCCTCGGGTTTCACCTCTATTGGCAACAACGCTGGGACATGACAATGAATCAATTTTTAAGTTGTGTGCTGCTAAAGTTATCCTCTGTTGAGCGATACTTCGTCAGCGGTAATGAAGGTTCTGTTTCTTCTCTTGTAGAGCAAGACAGTCATCCTCTTCACAACTAGATATGTGGATTGAGCAAATCAGTTTCAAGCATCTATTTTCAATTATTTTTCCAATCCAATATTTTTCAATCACTTAAAAACAAAAAAGACCGTCATTTCTGACAGTCTTTTCAATAAGATATTGAGTTTTTTGAGACGAAGCTATTTCGTTTTAGTTCAAGGAAGAGGCGCGGAGCATACGAATGTATGTGAGCACCTCTGACACAGAAATTAAGCGAAAGAGCGAAGTATCAAAGGTACTAAACGTCTAGGTTTGCTACTTTCAATGCATTCTCTTCGATAAAGTTACGACGCGGTTCTACTTGGTCGCCCATCAACGTTGTAAACAACAGATCAGCACCAACAGCATCTTCAATCGTTACTTGCATCATACGACGAGTTTCAGGATCCATTGTCGTTTCCCAAAGCTGATCCGGGTTCATCTCACCTAGACCTTTGTATCGCTGTAGGCTTAGACCACGACGAGACTCTTTCACTAACCAGTTCAGAGCATCAACGAAGCTAGAAACTTCTTGAGTACGCTCACCACGCTTAATGTAAGCGCCTTCTTCAATCAAGCCATCAAGTGCTTCAGAAAGATCCGCTAGCTTACCAAACTCTTTAGAGTTAATAAGATCGATGCTCAGTAGATGTTCATGAGTCACACCATGAGTACGAACCACAATCTTAGGAACGCTTAAGCCTAGCTCTTCGTGTTTTTCAACTTCAAGGCTGTATTGGCTCGCACCTACTTCTTTCGCGTTTAGCTGCTCAACAAGCTGCTTACCCCAAGCTTCAACTGCCGCATCATCATGACACTGCTCAGCCGTTAGACGAGGAACGTAAATCAGTTCGTGAACCAATGCACGTGGGTAACGGCGGCTCATACGATCAACAAGCTTGATGCCTGCATTGTATTGCTGAACAAGCTTCTCTAAACCTTCACCTGCAAATGCTGGCGCTTCAGGGTTAACGTGCAGTTCTGCATTGTCTAGAGCCAAAGATACTTGATACTGGTTCATTGCATCTTCATCTTTAATATACTGCTCTTGCTTACCCTTCTTCACCTTGTAAAGTGGCGGTTGAGCAATGTAGATGTAGCCACGTTCAATCAGCTCTGGCATTTGACGGTAGAAGAACGTCAGTAGCAGAGTACGGATGTGAGAACCATCGACATCGGCATCGGTCATGATGATGATGTTGTGGTAACGCAGTTTATCTGGGTTGTATTCGTCACGGCCAATACCACAACCAAGAGCTGTGATTAGCGTTGCTACTTCTTGAGAAGACAGCATTTTATCGAAACGTGCTTTCTCTACGTTAAGGATTTTACCTTTCAGCGGTAGGATTGCTTGGTTCTTACGGTTACGACCCTGCTTAGCTGAACCGCCAGCAGAGTCTCCTTCCACAATATATAGTTCAGACAGTGCAGGATCTTTTTCCTGACAGTCAGCAAGCTTACCTGGAAGACCCGCTAAATCTAATGCGCCTTTACGACGAGTCATTTCACGAGCTTTACGCGCTGCATCACGAGCACGTGCTGCATCAATAATTTTAGAACAAACTGTTTTCGCTTCACCTGGGTTCTCAATCAGGAACTCAGACAACTTCTCACCCATTGTAGATTCAACGGCAGACTTCACTTCTGAAGAAACCAGCTTATCTTTAGTTTGGCTTGAGAACTTAGGATCAGGCACTTTAACAGAAACAATCGCTGTCAAACCTTCACGAGCATCATCACCAGAGGTCGCAGTCTTCGCTTTCTTAGAGAAGCCTTCCTTGTCCATGAAGCTGTTCAGAGTACGCGTTAGCGCCGCACGGAAACCAGCTAAGTGAGCACCACCATCGCGTTGAGGGATGTTGTTGGTGAAACAGTAGATATTTTCTTGGTAGCCGTCATTCCACTGCATCGCAACTTCAACGGTAATACCGTCTTCACGCTCAGAGTTGAAGTGGAAGATTTTTTGGATGATTGGCGTTTTGTTGGTATTAAGGTGCTCAACAAACGCTTGGATACCGCCTTCGTATTCGAAGTGATCCATTTTGTCTTCTTCGCGCTCATCAATTAGCTTAATTGATACACCTGAGTTCAAGAATGATAGCTCACGTAGACGCTTAGCTAAAATGTCGTAATGGAACTCGATGTTAGTGAAGGTTTCTTCACTCGGCCAGAAACGAATCTCTGTACCTGTTTTATCCGTGTCACCGATAACCGCTAGTGGCGCTTGAGGCTCACCGTGGCTGTAGGTTTGAGTGTGGATTTTGCCACCACGGTGGATAGTAAGAGTAACTTGCTTAGAAAGTGCGTTAACTACTGAAACACCAACACCGTGCAGACCACCAGATACCTTGTACGAGTTATCATCGAACTTACCACCAGCGTGAAGAACCGTCATGATTACTTCTGCTGCTGATACGTTTTCTTCTGGGTGCAATTCTGTTGGAATACCACGGCCGTCATCGCTTACAGACACAGAACTATCTTCATGGATAGTTACAATGATGTCATTACAGTGACCAGCTAGCGCTTCATCAATAGAGTTATCTACCACCTCAAAAACCATGTGGTGCAGACCGGTACCATCATCCGTGTCGCCAATGTACATTCCAGGACGCTTACGTACCGCATCCAGACCCTTCAGTACTTTAATACTCGATGAATCGTAATTATCTGACATAGTTACTCTCTGACTAATTATCCTTGCTCTATTTTGCCATGTTCCACATGAAACATCCTGCTATTTTCGTCATGCATATCTGCAATCTGATCAGCGGTAATAGAGCTTACAAAAACTTGAGCCTGGGTCGCCTTCAAACACTCAGCAAGACGTGCTCGGCGTTGGCTATCTAATTCGGAAGCGAAGTCATCTATTAAATAGATGCACTGCTTACCTGTCATTTGAGTGAGGTGTTGCCCTTGTGCTACTCGTAGCGCGCACACCATCAACTTCAATTGACCTCGTGACAAGACATCTTCCACTGGAGTGCCGTTCACTTTTATCTTCAGATCCGCTTTGTTGGGTCCACTAAAGGTGTAACCAAGTTGCTGATCCCTTTCAAAATTCTTTTCTAATATCTCGGCGTATGGGGTGTCTTTGTCCCAGCCACGATAATAGTTAATCTTTATCTCAAACTCAGGAAGGAAGGTCGCACAGATCTCTTCGGCGACTTCTTTGAGCTGATCAACGTAGGTGGCACGCCACTGACTGATGCTTTCAGCTAAACGGGCCAGTTCTTGGTCCCAATAGCTCAGCTCTCGATAGTGGGTTGCCGTTTTCAATAAGGCGTTTCGCTGCTTATTGAGGCGCTTTACCCTGCCCCACGCATCATAAAAGCCCGACTCACTGTGGAAGACTCCCCAATCAATGAATGCTCGGCGATGCTTAGGTCCATCTGTCAGTAAATCAAACCCTTCGGGGTGAATCAACTGCAAAGGTAATACTTGAGCTAACTGAGCCAACTTTTGCCCAGTTTGACCGCTTATTTTAACCTCTGTCGTGCCATCGCGCTGCTTATTAATGCCAATTGGCAGCTCAAATTGATCCGAGGTCATAAAACGGCCGTGTACAAACAGCTCACTACACTCGTTTTGTATGATACGACCGGTAAGTGAACTCTTGAATGAGCGACCGTGTCCGAGCAGATACACCGCTTCAAGGACGCTGGTTTTGCCGCTTCCGTTAGCCCCTATAAGAAAGTTAAAGCCTGATGACGGTTGAATGTCACAGGCTTCAATATTTCTAAACTGCTTAACGATTAAGCGCGATAAAGGCATAACGTCTTCATATTAATCTTCAATCACGACTCGGTAGGTCAACATGGGGCAGCTTATAAGCGAATTGGCATAACAACGTACATCGCGCTGTCATCTTGTGCGTTCTCAATAAGAGCACTCGCATTGGCGTCTGACATTGAGATACGAACCTGTTCACAACGCAGTGTGTTCAGAACATCCAATACGTAGCTTACGTTAAAGCCAATCTCTAGAGCATCACCGTCGAAGTTAACATCGAGTACTTCTTCTGCTTCTTCTTGCTCTGGGTTGTTCGCGGTAATACGCATCTCGCTATCCGCAAGATTAACGCGAACACCACGGAATTTTTCATTCGATAGAATCGCAGCACGAGAAAATGCTGAACGTAATTCATCACAGCCAGCTTCAAGTGTCTTGGTGGTATTTTGCGGCATTACGCGGCGATAATCAGGGAAACGACCATCTACTAGCTTAGAAGTGAAGACATAGTTGTTCACTTCCGCACGCACGTTAGAGTTACCGATTTGTAGTGTTACTGGCTGTTCAGGTGCATCCAATAGCTTCACTAGCTCTTGCACACCTTTACGAGGAACAATGATCTGCTTCTGAGCAAAATCCGCCCCCAGTTGTGCTTGAGATACTGCCATACGGTGACCATCGGTCGCCACGCTGCGCAGGATAGAGCCTTCAATCTCAAACAACATACCGTTGAGGTAGTAACGAACATCTTGGTTCGCCATTGAGAATTGCGCTTTCTCGATAAGACCGCGAAGTTCAGCTTGTGTCACTGACACTTCAACTTCACTGCTCCAGTCTTCAATATTAGGAAAATCTGCCGCAGGTAATGTTGCTAATGAGAAGCGGCTACGACCAGAGCGAACCTGAATACGGTCACCATCCAATACCACAGTGATCACTGAGTTATCTGGTAATCCACGGCAGATATCTAGGAATTTACGTGAAGGTACGGTAATGCTGCCCGCTTCGAAATCACCTTCAAGCGTTACACGGCTGATCAGTTCAACTTCTAGATCCGTCGCTGTCATCGACAACACGTTATCTTCTACTTTAATCAGTAGGTTTCCTAGAATTGGAAGCGTTGGCCTGCCACCGAGTGCGCCAGATACTTGTTGTAATGGCTTAATCAGGTGACTACGTTCAATGGTAAATTTCATATCTTGCTCTTACGGTCTAAATGGCACTGCGTAATAGTACGTGGCCAAGATTCTGCTTATTAAGGTTAAGAATACTGTGTATTAAGAAGAAAGGGTACGAATCAGGTTCGAATAATCTTCTTTAATGTCGTGGCTCTCTTCACGCAGCTGAGCAATCTTACGACAAGCATGCAGTACCGTCGTGTGGTCACGACCACCGAATGCATCGCCAATCTCAGGCAAGCTGTGGTTTGTTAGCTCTTTCGCCAGTGCCATCGCCAATTGGCGTGGACGAGCAACAGAACGAGAACGACGCTTAGACAATAGATCAGCGACTTTGATTTTGTAGTACTCGGCTACTGTCTTTTGAATGTTATCAATAGTGACCAGTTTTTCTTGCAGTGCAAGTAGGTCACGCAGTGCTTCACGCACGAAGTCAATCGTGATCGGACGGCCAGTGAAGTTTGCATTGGCAATAACACGGTTCAATGCGCCTTCCAGCTCACGAACGTTAGAGCGCAGGCGCTTGGCAATAAAGAACGCCACTTCATCCGCAAGGTGAATTTGGTGGTCTTCTGCTTTCTTCATCAAGATCGCAACACGCGTCTCAAGCTCTGGTGGCTCAATCGCAACCGTCAAACCCCAGCCGAAGCGAGATTTAAGACGATCCTCTACCCCGTTGATCTCTTTTGGATAACGGTCAGACGTTAGGATGATCTGTTGGTTACCTTCAAGCAGCGCGTTAAAGGTATGGAAGAACTCTTCTTGAGAACGCTCTTTATTGGCAAAGAATTGGATGTCATCTATAAGCAATGCGTCAACACTACGGTAGTAGCGCTTAAATTCTTCGATCGCGTTGTTTTGCAGGGCCTTTACCATATCCTGAACAAAACGTTCTGAGTGCATGTAAACCACTTTCGCATTTGGCTTATTATCAACAATGGCGTTACCCACCGCATGCAACAAGTGCGTTTTACCTAAACCAGTGCCGCCGTATAGGAACAACGGGTTGTAGGCTGTTCCTGGGTTATCAGAAACCTGACGTGCCGCAGCCAAACCCAGTTGGTTCGACTTACCTTCAACAAAGTTATTGAACTTATGTTTTGGGTTCACGTTTGAGCGGTGATTCAAATCAACCGCGACAGGCTCTTCATCACGCCAAATATTATGGACAGGCTTGCGAGCTTGTAATTGCGCAGGTGCTGATGACTCAGCGGCCACATCGGCTGCAGTACGAGTCTGAGTCGGTGCTGGTGTCGCAGGCTTTGGTGCAATCACACGCTTGCTTCCCACTTCAAAATGAAGATGTGGGATATCGTTGCCGCAATATTCTTGCAGCAAACGGTTAATGCTATTTAGATACTTATCACGAACCCAATCGAGTACGAAACGGTTCGGTGCAAATAGAGTTAGAGTATTGTCATTGAGCTCCGCTTGTAACGGACGAACCCACATACTGAATTCTGTAGCTGGTAACTCTTCTTGAAGCTGTTGCAAACACTGCAACCAAAGCGAAGATGACACGGTGCCCCCACTCTATTTAAGTAATATGAAATGACTGCTAATTTTACCTGTTGATAAGTCAGATCACCAGCAATTGATCACAGATCCAGTGAATAAGATCCAAGTTATTCACAATAAATTTGTAATTAATCGGTGGATCCACACATCTTGCCCCTAATTTACTCACACAATGATCCACTTATGCCCGGATCCTTGCTAGTTATCCCCAAATTGGGAATTCAATCTGGTTATGGTTAATAACATCTGGTTATTTATTCTATTGAGCATTTTCCCAGTAACATCCAACCCTATAAATATAAGGAGTTACCAAATGAATAACTGGATTAAGGCTGCAATTGCGGCTATCGCACTCTCTGCTGCTACTGTTCAAGCTGCGACTGAAGTTAAAGTCGGCATGTCTGGTCGCTACTTCCCGTTTACGTTCGTTAAGCAAGACCAGCTACAAGGTTTTGAAGTAGATTTATGGGATGAGATCGGTAAGCGTAACGATTACAAGGTTGAATACGTAACGGCAAACTTCTCTGGTCTGTTTGGTCTTCTTGAAACGGGTCGCATCGATACTATTTCAAACCAAATTACAATGACAGATGCACGTAAAGCGAAATACCTATTCGCAGACCCATACGTAGTAGACGGCGCACAAATTACCGTTCGTAAAGGTAATGACAGCATTAAAGGTATCGAAGACCTAGATGGTAAGACGGTTGCGGTAAACCTAGGCTCAAACTTTGAACAACTGCTTCGCAGCTACGACAAAGATGGCAAGATCAATGTGAAAACCTACGATACAGGTATTGAACATGATGTCGCATTGGGTCGTGCAGATGCATTCGTAATGGATCGCCTATCAGCATTAGAGCTTATCAAGAAGACAGGTCTACCATTACAACTAGCTGGTCAGCCATTCGAAACCATTGAAAACGCTTGGCCTTTCGTGGACAACGATAACGGCAAAAAACTGCAAGCAGAAGTAAATGAAGCATTAGCAGCAATGCGCGCAGATGGTACGCTAGAAAGTATCTCTCAGAAATGGTTTGGTGCGGACATTACTCAGAAGTAATTACTCACTTTCTCCATTCAAGGCCCACTGCTTTATACAGCGGTGGGCTTTTTGCTTTTGTGCACTGATTAAAAAACCTGATAGAACAGTACTTACATATAGAACAACACTTCCAATAAAAATACGAGATAGATTATGGGATTTGACTTTAATTACATGCTAGAGCTGTTGCCGATACTACTAAAGTATTTAGGCACCACGATGGAGATGGCGACTTGGGGCTTGTTCTTTGCTCTGATCCTGTCTCTGATACTGGCGAATATTCGTGTATTCAAAATCCCAGTACTCGACCAACTGAGCCAGCTTTACATTAGCTTCTTCCGAGGCACACCACTGTTGGTGCAGCTGTTTCTCCTTTATTACGGCTTACCACAAGTCTTCCCGTGGATGGTTGGATTGGATGCCTTCAGCGCCGCTGTGATTGGCTTAACCCTGCACTTTGCCGCGTATATGGCAGAAAGTATTCGTGCCGCGATTATCGGTATTGATCGCAGCCAGATGGAAGCCAGCCTTTCGGTCGGTATGACAACCAGCCAAGCGATGCGCCGAGTGATCTTACCGCAAGCAACTCGCGTGGCACTGCCATCATTGATGAACTACTTCATCGACATGATCAAGTCGACTTCACTAGCCTTCACCCTAGGTGTCGCCGAAATCATGGCTAAAGCTCAGATGGAGGCTTCTTCTAGTTTCCGCTTCTTCGAAGCTTTCTTAGCGGTAGCGCTGATTTACTGGGGCGTGGTGGTTATCCTCACTCGTATTCAAATTTGGGCCGAAGTGAAACTGAATAAGGCGTATGTACGATGATCAAATTACAAAATATCCACAAGCAGTTTGGTGACACCGAAGTTTTGAAAGGGATCGACCTAGAAATCAAGCAAGGTGAGATAATTGTCATCATAGGTTCAAGTGGGACTGGTAAATCTACTTTACTGCGTTGTGTGAACTTTCTAGAGCAAGCCGATCAAGGCACTATTTCGATTGATGATATTAATGTCGATGCTCAGAAACACACCAAAGCAGAGGTGCTGGCACTGCGTCGTAAGACCGGTTTTGTGTTCCAAAACTATGCCCTGTTCGCTCACCAAACCGCGAGACAGAATATTGCTGAAGGTTTAATTACCGTTCGTGGTTGGAAAAAGCAGCAAGCCCATGAAAAAGCACAACAAATACTTGATGATATTGGCTTGGGAGACAAAGGTGAGAGCTACCCAGCCGCGCTCTCTGGTGGCCAGCAACAACGGGTGGGTATTGGCCGTGCAATGGCACTACAACCCGAGCTTTTACTGTTTGATGAGCCGACTTCAGCGCTCGATCCTGAGTGGGTTGGCGAAGTTCTTAACCTAATGAAAAAACTGGCAAATCAGCATCAAACCATGCTGGTGGTTACCCATGAAATGCAGTTCGCTAGAGAGGTCGCAGACCGAGTGATCTTCATGGCTGACGGCCATATTGTTGAGCAGGGATCTCCACAGGATATTTTTGGTAATCCACAGGATCCTAAATTAAAAAAATTCTTAAATAAGGTTGGGATCGACTAAGGATCCTTGTGATTTTAGTTATTCTACGTATAATCCCCCGACCGGAATTTTAGTTAACCCAATCATTGACACTTTTTGTGACAGTGATTACAATTCCGCCTCTTTGTTGAGAGGCGTCGGTTTTCCTTTCTTATATAAAGAAGAGAAAAAATGCCCACGCCGGGTTTAACAAAAACCTAAAACTACTGATCAGTAAGGTAATTACAAATGAAACGCACTTTTCAACCTACAGTTCTAAAGCGTAAGCGTACTCACGGTTTCCGTGCTCGCATGGCTACTAAGAACGGTCGCGCAACAATCAATGCACGTCGTGCAAAAGGCCGTAAGCGTCTTTCTAAGTAATCTTTGATTATTTTGAATAAGCTAGCCTTCGGTCGGGAGTTACGCTTGTTAACTCCCGAACATTATCAAAATGTCTTCAAGCAAGCTCATCGAGCTGGCTCCCCTCATTTCACCATCATTGCCCGAAATAACTCTCTTTCAAATCCTCGTCTTGGATTAGCCGTTCCGAAAAAGCAGATTAAAACCGCCGTGGGTCGTAATCGATTCAAGCGTCTTACTCGTGAAAGCTTTCGTAACACTCAACACAAACTTCCTAACAAAGATTTTGTTGTAATCGCTAAGAAGAGCGCGCAAGATTTAAGCAATGAAGAAATGTTCAAGCTACTCGACAAATTATGGCTTCGCCTGTCTCGCCCTTCGCGTGGATAGCGCTAATACCCATCTATTTTTATAGATGGTTTATTAGTCCACTCATCGGCCCACGCTGCCGATTTACTCCAACCTGCTCTTTATATGCGATAGAAGCGTTGAAAGCTCACGGTTTTGTAAAAGGGTGTTGGTTATCAGGCAAACGTCTATTAAAATGCCATCCTTTGAACGAAGGGGGCTTTGACCCCGTTCCACCAGTCCAAAAACAAGACAGAGATAAATAACGATGGATTCTCAACGTAATATCCTGTTAATCGCATTGGCTTTGGTTTCTTTCCTACTGTTCCAACAATGGAACGTAGCTCAGAATCCAGCACCACAAGCGGTTGAGCAGGCACAATCTGGCAGCACCCTACCAGCGCCATCTTATGCAGATGATCTAGACCCGGCTCCTGGTCAAGTTTCTTCTTCTGCTAAAACTATCACAGTAACAACTGATGTACTGACTCTGTCAATTGATACGGTTGGTGGTGATGTCGTTAAAGCAAACCTAAACGATTACTCTGCTGAGTTCGATTCTGAAGACACTTTTGTTCTTCTTAAAAACGAACCTGGTCACCAATTTATCGCTCAAAGCGGTCTAGTGGGTCCTCAAGGTATCGATTTAAGCAGCACAAACCGCCCAAGCTACACAGTTTCAGCAGACAGCTTCACGCTTGCTGATGGTCAGGATGAACTACGCATCCCAATGACTTACCAAGCGAACGGCCTTGATTACACAAAAACATTCGTACTTAAACGCGGAAGCTACGCGATTGACGTTGAATACGATGTAATCAACAACTCTGGCAATAACGCAACATTCGGCATGTACGCTCACCTACGTCAAAACGTTATGGATGACGGTGGTAGCCTAACAATGCCAACTTACCGTGGTGGTGCTTACTCTACGGAAGATACGCGTTACAAAAAATACAGCTTCGACGATATGCAAGATCGCAACCTGTCTCTTAACCTAGCAAACGGTCAAGGTTGGGCAGCGATGATTCAGCACTACTTTGCAAGTGCTTGGATTCCACGCGACGAAGCAGGCAGCAACCTTTACACTCGTGTCATTGGTAACCTTGGCGACATCGGTGTTCGCATGCCGAACAAAACCATTGCTACTGGCGACGAAGCAAGCTTCAAAGCAACGCTTTGGGTTGGTCCTAAACTTCAAGACCAAATGGCTGCTGTTGCACCAAACCTAGACCTAGTAGTTGACTACGGTTGGTTATGGTTCATTGCTAAACCACTTCATACTCTGCTTTCATTCATTCAAGGCATCGTTGTGAACTGGGGTCTGGCAATCATCTGTCTAACTTTCATCGTTCGTGGTGCTATGTACCCACTAACGAAAGCTCAGTACACGTCTATGGCGAAAATGCGTATGCTTCAGCCTAAGCTGACTGCAATGCGTGAGCGTATTGGCGACGACCGCCAACGCATGAGCCAAGAAATGATGGAGCTTTACAAGAAAGAGAAAGTAAACCCACTAGGTGGCTGTTTACCTATCCTTCTGCAAATGCCTATCTTCATTTCGCTATACTGGGCACTAATGGAGTCTGTTGAACTGCGTCACTCACCGTTCTTCGGTTGGATTACTGACCTTTCTGCACAAGACCCATACTACATCTTGCCACTTCTGATGGGTGCTTCAATGTTCCTAATCCAGAAGATGAGCCCGACAACTGTAACGGATCCAATGCAGCAGAAGATCATGACCTTTATGCCGGTTATGTTCACATTCTTCTTCCTGTTCTTCCCTTCAGGTCTAGTTCTATACTGGCTAGTATCGAACATTGTAACTCTGATTCAGCAAACGCTTATCTACCGCGCGCTGGAAAAGAAAGGCTTACATTCTAAGTAAGTTCGATAATAGAAAGAGATAAAGAAAGGCGACCAAAAGGTCGCCTTTTTGTTTTTAGCTGATTACAATTCAGCTAATTGATTAATCGTGAGCGCCCCTTTTTGGCTTTCACATGCTAGCAGGCACAACTATGACTACAGATACGATTGTTGCTCAAGCGACTGCACCCGGCCGTGGCGGCGTCGGTATTATTCGCGTTTCAGGCCCACAAGCAGCCCAAGTTGCGCTTGAAGTTACCGGCAAAGTACTGAAACCACGTTACGCTGAGTACACCCCTTTTAAATCTCACGATGGTTTAGAGCTAGACCAAGGTATCGCGCTTTACTTTCCTAACCCGCACTCGTTTACTGGCGAAGACGTATTAGAGCTACAAGGCCACGGTGGTCCTGTGGTAATGGATATGCTCATCAAACGCATCCTTGCGATTCCAGGGCTACGCGCAGCACGCCCAGGTGAGTTCTCGGAGCGTGCCTTCTTGAACGATAAGATGGATCTAACCCAAGCAGAAGCGATTGCCGACCTCATTGATGCCAGTTCAGAAGAAGCGGCGAAATCAGCCCTGCAATCGCTGCAAGGTGAGTTCTCAAAACGCATTAATACGCTTGTGGACTCTCTGATTCACTTACGCATCTATGTTGAAGCCGCTATCGACTTCCCAGAAGAAGAGATTGATTTCCTTGCTGACGGTAAAGTAAGTGCTGACTTACAAGCTATCATCGACAATCTTGAAGCGGTTCGCCAAGAAGCCAATCAAGGTGCAATTATGCGTGAAGGCATGAAGGTGGTGATTGCAGGTCGTCCTAATGCCGGTAAGTCGAGCTTACTGAATGCATTATCGGGTAAAGACTCCGCGATTGTGACTGATATTGCTGGTACCACCCGTGATGTACTGCGTGAACATATCCATATTGATGGTATGCCACTGCACATTATTGATACCGCAGGCCTGCGTGAAGCCTCGGATGAAGTCGAAAAAATCGGTATTGAACGCGCTTGGGAAGAAATTACTCAAGCCGATCGCGTTTTATTTATGGTCGATGGCACCACTACCGATGCAACCGACCCGAAAGATATCTGGCCCGATTTCGTTGATCGTCTGCCGAATAATATCGGAATGACCGTGATTCGTAACAAAGCCGATCAAACAGGTGAAGATCTCGGAATTTGCCATGTTAATGATCCAACTCTGATTCGACTATCAGCAAAGACTGGGCAAGGCGTTGATGCACTGCGTAATCATTTAAAAGATTGCATGGGCTTTGCGGGTGGCAATGAAGGTGGCTTCATGGCACGTCGTCGCCACTTAGATGCCCTAGAACGCGCATCTGAGCACCTAGATATTGGTCAGCAACAGTTAGAAGGCTATATGGCAGGTGAAATCTTGGCAGAGGAGCTGCGTATAACGCAGCAACACCTTAATGAGATTACGGGTGAGTTCAGCTCCGATGACCTACTCGGCCGTATCTTCACCTCTTTCTGTATTGGTAAATAACCCTTAAAGGCCGGCTCATGCTGGCCTTTTTCTTTAGTAAGGACAGCTTAATGATCCACATTATTACAGGTAGCACCTTAGGTGGTGCTGAGTACGTTGGCGATCACCTTAATGATCTTCTTGAAGAACAAGGTCATGAGATAACCCTTCATAATCAGCCTGAATACGATGATATCCCCCAACAAGGCTTTTGGTTGCTGGTGACTTCAACTCATGGTGCGGGTGAATTTCCAGATAATATTAAGCCGTTTATTGACGCATTGACCCAGCAATCTCCAGATTTAAGCCAGATTCGCTTTGCTGTCGTGGCGCTGGGTGATTCGAGTTACGATACCTTCTGTTTGGCGGGAAAATCAGTCCACAGCCAGATGAAAGAGCTCGGTGCTCAGCCTATTTCTGACTGTTTTACTATCGATGTATTGGAAACTCCGGTACCAGAAGACGCAGCAGAAGCCTGGTTTAACGATCATAGCGACCAGTTTTAACCTCTCTCTTTTCTCAAAAAGCGGCTTATGCCGCTTTTTTTGTCTCTGAACATCGCGATTGTGAATAACTTTTTTTCAAAAACATCGAAAATTAGCGATCTATTTTCAATTTCTGCTGTGGATAAGATCATACATATACGGTGATTAACCTATAGTTATCCAAATAACAAGTTTTAGGCTAATTTCCTCCTGTGAATAAGTAGCCATTTTGATCCCAGCTAATCCTCATCCTGATCAAAGTTAGATCACATCGTTTGATCCAAAAAAGATCCATGATCTCGTTGATCATTTTCGACTTATCCACAGATACCCTCGATCCTAATAATAGATCTAATAAAAGATCTCCTTAAAGATCTTATCTATATTAATTAAAAACAGCTTTTTCGAAAAATCCCAAAAACGTTTTCTCAGGCTATGAAAACAGGTAGAATATCGCTCCTTTTTATCAATCTAGAAAACGTTTGAATACCTGAGGTCGGTTCATGCTTTATCACGAAAAATTTGACGTCATCGTTGTTGGTGGTGGCCATGCAGGAACGGAAGCCGCACTCGCATCTGCACGTACTGGTCAAAGTACGTTATTACTTACTCATAATATCGATACACTAGGACAAATGTCTTGTAACCCAGCCATTGGCGGGATCGGTAAGGGCCACTTGGTAAAAGAGGTCGATGCAATGGGTGGATTAATGGCGCAAGCTATTGATCATGCAGGTATTCAGTTCAGAACATTGAATGCATCAAAAGGCCCTGCGGTTCGTGCTACTCGTGCACAAGCTGACCGCGCACTTTACAAAGCCTTTGTTCGCAACGTTCTTGAAAACACGCCAAACCTGACTTTGTTCCAACAGTCGGTTGATGACTTGATCGTTGAACAGGATCAAGTGGTAGGTGTGGTTACACAAATGGGTCTTAAGTTCCGCGCAAGCGCTGTGGTTCTGACTGTGGGCACATTCCTAGGCGGCAAGATCCATATTGGTATGGAAAGTTCTTCGGGCGGCCGTGCTGGCGATCCACCATCGATCGCACTGGCTGACCGTCTTCGTGATCTTCCATTCCGAGTTGATCGCCTGAAAACAGGTACACCTCCTCGTATCGATGCGCGTAGCGTTGATTTTTCTGAGCTTGAGGTTCAGCACGGTGATAACCCGACACCTGTTTTCTCGTTCATGGGTAGCCGAGCTCAACAACCTCGTCAAATTCCATGTTACATCACGCATACCAATGAAAATACGCATGACGTGATTCGCGCCAACCTTGATCGCAGCCCGATGTACGCAGGTGTGATTGAAGGAATTGGTCCTCGTTACTGTCCTTCGATTGAAGACAAAGTAATGCGTTTTGCTGACAAGAACAGTCACCAAATTTTTATTGAGCCCGAAGGTCTAACGACTCATGAGCTATACCCGAATGGTATCTCTACCAGTCTGCCGTTTGATGTACAGGTTCAAATTGTTCGTTCGATGAAGGGTTTTGAAAATGCTCATATCGTTCGCCCTGGCTATGCGATTGAGTACGATTTCTTTGATCCTCGCGACCTTAAGCTGACTTACGAAACTAAGTTTATCAAAGGTCTATTCTTCGCGGGTCAAATCAACGGTACCACTGGCTACGAAGAAGCAGCAGCACAAGGCCTGATGGCGGGTCTGAACGCAAGTTTGTTTACTCAAGGCAAAGAAGGCTGGAGTCCGCGTCGTGACCAAGCTTACATGGGCGTGCTTATTGACGACTTATCTACCATGGGTACCAAAGAACCTTATCGCATGTTTACGTCTCGTGCGGAATACCGTTTGCTGCTTCGTGAAGACAATGCCGATATCCGCTTGACTGAAAAGTCGCGTGAACTTGGCCTAGTCGACGATGCTCGTTGGGCTCGTTTCAACGAGAAGATGGAAAACATGGAGAAAGAGCGTCAACGTCTGAAAGAGACTTGGATTAACCCAAAATCTGAAGATATTGATCAACTGAACCAAATTCTTAAAACACCAATGTCTCGTGAAGCGAGCGGTGAAGATCTTCTTCGTCGTCCTGAAATGACTTATTCACAGTTAACTGCATTGGATCGTTTTGGTCCTGCACTGGAAGATCAACAAGCATCTGAGCAAGTTGAGATCCAAGTGAAGTACGATGGTTACATTCAGCGCCAACAAGACGAAATTGAAAAATCACTGCGTCATGAAAACACCAAACTGCCTGCTGATATCGATTACAGCAAGGTAAAAGGACTTTCTAACGAAGTGGTTCTTAAATTAACGACAGCTAAGCCTGACTCAATTGGTATTGCTTCGCGAATTTCAGGTATCACACCTGCAGCAATCTCAATTCTATTGGTTTACTTGAAAAAACACGGCCTGTTGAAAAAAGGTGAGGAAGCATAATGAGCGTATTACGCGAAAAACTGGATCACCTGATTGGCCAGACTGAACTTGAAGTATCTGAAAAGCAACGTGGCCAGTTGGTTGGCTACGTTGAGTTACTGAATAAGTGGAACAAAGCTTATAACCTAACGTCAGTTCGTGACCCGCAAGAAATGATGGTGAAACATATCTTAGATAGCATCATTGTTAGCACTCACTTACAAGGTAAGCGCTTTATCGATGTTGGCACGGGGCCTGGTCTTCCTGGGATTCCGCTCTCAATCATGAATCCAGACTGCGAGTTTTACTTGCTAGACAGCTTAGGTAAGCGTATTCGTTTTATCAAACAGGTGATTCATGAGCTGGGTATCGACAACGTGGTACCGGTTCAAAGTCGCGTTGAAGAATTTCAACCAGAAGAAAAGTTTGATGCAGTGCTCAGTCGTGCATTTGCGTCAATGACAGACATGGTAGAGTGGTGTCACCATTTACCTAAAGAGCAATCCGGTGTATTTTTGGCTCTTAAGGGACAACATCCTAGAGACGAAATCGACCTGTTACCTGAATGGTGTTCAGTGACAGACATTAAAGCTTTGCAAGTGCCAGAGCTTGATGGAGAGCGTCATCTAGTTACTTTATCGCGTCAGGGATAATCAGCGAGGCCATAGTGGGTAGAATCGTAGCAATTGCCAACCAAAAGGGCGGCGTAGGAAAAACAACAACTTGCATTAATTTAGCAGCATCAATGGCGGCAACAAAACGCAAGATATTGGTTGTTGACCTCGATCCTCAAGGTAATGCCACTATGGCGAGCGGTGTCGACAAGTATCAAGTTGAAGCAACTGCTTACGATTTGTTGGTTGAAGACACCCCATTTGATGAGGTAGTTTGCCGGAGTACATCTGGCAATTATGACCTCATCGCCGCTAACGGTGATGTTACTGCGGCAGAAATCAAGCTGATGGAAGTGTTTGCTCGTGAAGTTCGTTTAAAAAATGCACTCGAATCCATTCGCAATAACTATGATTTCATCTTTATTGATTGCCCACCCTCATTAAACCTTCTTACAATCAACGCGATGGCTGCGGCCGACTCCGTATTGGTTCCTATGCAATGTGAATACTTTGCTTTGGAAGGTTTGACTGCATTGATGGATACCATCAGTAAGCTAGCGGCTGTTGTAAACGAGAACCTGAAGATCGAAGGTCTTCTGCGTACTATGTACGATCCTCGCAACCGCTTATCGAACGAAGTATCTGATCAACTCAAAAAACACTTTGGTAGCAAAGTCTACCGAACTGTGATCCCTAGAAATGTGCGTCTGGCAGAAGCCCCGAGTCACGGCAAGCCAGCAATGTACTACGACAAATATTCCGCAGGAGCTAAGGCTTACCTTGCTCTTGCTGGCGAAATGTTGCGTCGTGAAGAAGTCCCAGTATAGGTCCAACCAAAGGAATTCGCTCAATGTCTAAGCGTGGTTTAGGAAAAGGGCTAGATGCATTGCTTGCAACTAGCTCATTGGCTCGTGAAAAACAGCAAGTTGCTTCTCATAGTCAGGCGTTGTCGGCTGATGGTGAGCTTATTGAACTGGCTGTTGGTTGCTTGAAGCCTGGTGTATATCAACCGCGTAAGGATATTGCGCCTGAAGCGCTAGAAGAGCTGGCAGCATCAATTCAATCTCAAGGCATTATCCAACCGATCGTAGTTCGCCCATTGGCGCACGACCAGTTCGAGATTATTGCTGGTGAACGTCGTTGGAGAGCGGCTCGTCAAGCTGGCCTTAAACAAGTGCCATGTTTGGTCAAGAGAGTCGAAGACAAAGCCGCTATCGCGATGGCGTTGATTGAGAATATTCAGCGTGAAGATCTGAATGTTATCGAAGAAGCACAAGCGCTAGAGCGCCTACAGAACGAATTTGAGCTGACACACCAACAAGTCGCTGATGTGATCGGTAAATCGAGAGCAACGGTGAGTAACTTATTACGTCTAAATCAGCTCGAAAATGAAGTGAAAGGTTTAGTTTCCAATAAACAACTGGAAATGGGGCATGCTCGAGCACTGCTTGCGCTTGAAGGTGATACCCAGGTTGAAGCTGCAAATACTGCGGCAACCAAAAAAATGACCGTGCGTCAAACTGAGCAACTTGTCAAAAAGTGTTTAAAACCAGACGTTGAAGCTGAATCGAAGCCTGAAGACACAGAAGCTATCGAACTTTCACGAAGACTCACGGAAAAATTGCAAGCAAACGTTTCAGTTACTCGTTCTGTTAGTGGTAAGTCAAAAGTGACGATTACTCTTGATGAGCCTCACAAATTAGAGCAACTTATTGCTAAACTAGAGTACTAAATGAGATAATTGATTTAGGTCAATTATGTAATAAACAAGTAATTTCGTACAAAAGTTGTCGGTTTGTATGCAAAAATGTAAATGATTGCTGCGTTGTTATTGCAATCAATTTGGCTGAACGTATAATTTTCGCCAATTTCTCAGCACGCTTTTAAGCGAGTAGTAAAGAAGGCTTAAAAGAGGAACGAATACATGGTAGCGGCGTTAGCAAGACCAGGACGAGTGCTTGCAAAGCAAATGTTATTGATCGAGCTTAGCGCGGTTATATTAGTGGCGATAGGGTTGGGTTTAGCTGTTAATCCTGATTGGGGTTTTGCTGCATTAATCGGTGGCGGTATTTTTGTCATCGCAAATGCAGTTTTTTGTGTGTGTGCTTTCCTATTTAGTGGAGCTCGTGCAACTAAGTTAGTTGCGGCGTCGTTCTATGCAGGCGAAGCGCTAAAAATCCTTATCACAGTTTTACTATTCTCTATTGTCTACATGTATATGCAGGTGGAATTAGTTCCCCTCAAACTGACCTATTTACTGGTTCTAGGTATTAATATCTTTGCGCCAGTGCTTTTCATTAACAATAAAAAATAGGATGAGTTATGGCTGCGCCAACAGCATCCGGATACATTGAACACCACTTACAAAACCTTTCTTTAGCTAAGTTTGGTCTTGTAGAGGAGACAAGTTTCTGGAACGTACATATAGACAGTCTGTTTTTTTCGGTGTTGACAGGGATGTTATTCCTTTGGGTTTTTCGCTCAGTCGCTAAGAAAGCAACAGTAGGTGTACCTGGTAAGCTTCAGTGTTTTGTTGAAATGGTAGTGGAATTCGTTGGTGACAACGTTAAAGAAACTTTCCATGGCCGCAACCCTCTGATTGCCCCACTAGCACTGACTATATTCTGCTGGATTATCTTAATGAACTTGATGGACTTAGTGCCTATCGATTTCTTACCATATCCTGCAGAGCATTGGCTAGGTATCCCTTACTTGAAAGTGGTTCCTACAGCTGATGTAAATATAACAATGGCAATGGCTTTAGGTGTTTTTGCTCTGATGATCTACTACAGCATCAAAGTGAAAGGTCTAGGCGGATTTGCTAAAGAATTGGCACTGCATCCATTTAATCACCCAATCATGATTCCATTTAACTTGGTACTTGAGGTAATTTCGTTATTAGCGAAGCCACTATCTCTAGGTATGCGTTTATTTGGTAATATGTTTGCGGGTGAGGTGGTGTTTATTCTTATCGCGGCAATGCTACCGTGGTACTTACAATGGGTAGGTGCACTACCTTGGGCTATCTTCCATATCTTGGTTATTTTGATTCAAGCGTTTGTTTTCATGATGTTGACAATCGTTTACTTATCAATGGCTCATGAAGATAGTGATCACTAAAAAAATTTTTAAGCTTTATTCTAACTATTAATGTTAATCGGAGAACGTAAATGGAAACTGTACTAAGTTTTTCAGCAATCGCTGTTGCTATTATTGTTGGTCTTTGTGCCGTAGGTACTGCAATTGGTTTTGCTATTCTTGGTGGTAAATTCCTAGAAGGCGCTGCGCGTCAACCTGAAATGGCTCCAATGCTACAAGTTAAGATGTTCATCATCGCTGGTCTACTGGATGCTGTTCCAATGATCGGTATCGTAATCGCACTACTATTCACGTTTGCTAACCCATTTGTTGGTCAACTAGCAGGCTAATTAACTCTCAATAGTTAATTAAATTTTTGTAGTTGATTCTTAACGAGGGGTAGCTGTTGTGAATATGAACGCAACTCTGTTAGGTCAAGCAATTGCTTTTTCATTGTTTGTTTGGTTCTGCATGAAATATGTATGGCCACCAATCATGCAAGCAATTGAAGAACGTCAGAAAAAAATTGCTGACGGTCTAGTAGCCGCTGAACGCGCTGCTAAAGACTTGAACCTGGCACAAGCCAACGCTTCTGAGCAAATGAAAGAAGCAAAGCGCACTGCAACTGAGGTTATTGATCAGGCAAACAAACGTAAAGCTCAAATTATTGATGAAGCACGCGAAGAAGCTCAGGCAGAACGCCAGAAAATCTTAGCGCAAGCTGAAGCAGAAATTGAAGCAGAGCGTACACGTGCCCGTGATGACCTGCGCAAACAAGTCGCAACTCTGGCTATAGCTGGTGCTGAGAAAATCCTTGAACGTACAATCGATAAAGATGTACACGATGATCTTCTTAACAACATTACTGCAAAACTTTAAAGCAAGGGGCTGTATATGTCTGATTTGACTACAATCGCACGCCCCTATGCTAAAGCAGCGTTTGACTTTGCGGTAGGTAAAGGTGAGCTAGACCAATGGGGTCAGATGCTTACTTTTGCTGCCGAAGTGGCACAAAATGATGATGTTCATAATTTATTAAGCGGTTCTATGACTGCTGAAAAATTAGCTGAAGTATTCATTGTAATTTGTGGCGAACAATTTGATGAATTCGGTCAGAACTTAATTAAAGTGATGGCAGAGAATGGCCGCTTAATGGCTTTTCCTGATGTTTGTAAAGAGTTCTTTATACTCAAAAAAGAGTATGAGAAAGAGATCGACGTTGAAGTTACTTCAGCGGTAGAACTTTCTGAAGAACAATGCGCAGAGATCAGCAGCAAATTGGAACAGCGCTTAGCGCGCAAAGTTCAGCTGAATTGCAGTATAGATGAGACTCTACTTAGTGGAGTTATTATTCGAGCCGGAGACCTAGTCATCGATAACTCAGCGCGCAGTCGTTTAGACCGCCTGAGCGATGCATTGCAGTCTTAATGGGGATTGGAGCATGCAACTTAATTCCACTGAAATTAGCGATCTAATTAAACAACGTATTGAATCTTTCGACGTTGTTAGTGAAGCTCGCAATGAAGGTACTATCGTTTCTGTAAGCGATGGCATCCTTAGCATCCACGGCCTAGCGGACGTGATGCAAGGTGAAATGATCGAACTACCGGGTGGCCGTTACGCTCTAGCACTAAACTTGAACCGTGATTCGGTTGGTGCTGTTGTAATGGGCCCGTATGCTGACCTACAGGAAGGCATGAAAGTTACAGGTACTGGTCGTATTCTAGAAGTACCAGTAGGTCCTGAAATGCTTGGTCGTGTTGTAAACACGCTAGGTGAGCCAATTGATGGTAAAGGTCCAATCGAAGCTAAATTGACTTCGCCTGTAGAAATTATCGCACCAGGTGTAATCGACCGTAAATCGGTAGATCAACCTGTTCAAACTGGTTACAAGTCTGTTGACTCAATGATCCCTATCGGTCGTGGTCAACGTGAACTAGTCATCGGTGACCGTCAGACTGGTAAAACAGCAATGGCGATCGATGCGATTATTAACCAAAAAGATTCTGGTATTTTCTCTATCTACGTAGCTATCGGCCAAAAAGCGTCGACTATTGCTAACGTAGTTCGCAAACTAGAAGAGCACGGCGCACTAGCAAACACTGTTGTTGTTGTTGCATCTGCTTCTGAATCTGCAGCGCTGCAATACCTTGCACCGTATGCTGGTTGTGCGATGGGCGAATACTTCCGTGATCGCGGTGAAGATGCACTGATTGTTTATGATGATCTATCTAAGCAAGCTGTAGCTTACCGTCAAATCTCGCTACTACTTAAGCGTCCACCAGGTCGTGAAGCGTTCCCAGGTGATGTTTTCTACCTTCACTCTCGTCTACTAGAGCGTGCTGCTCGTGTAAGCGAAGCATACGTAGAAAAATTCACTAACGGCGAAGTGACAGGCAAGACTGGTTCTTTAACTGCTCTTCCTATCATCGAAACGCAAGCTGGTGACGTATCTGCATTCGTACCAACGAACGTAATCTCGATTACTGATGGTCAGATCTTCCTACAAACTGAGCTATTCAACGCGGGCGTACGTCCAGCTGTTGACCCAGGTATTTCAGTTTCTCGTGTAGGTGGTTCGGCGCAGACTAAAATCATCAAGAAGCTATCTGGCGGTATCCGTACTGCTCTAGCTCAATACCGTGAACTTGCAGCATTTGCTCAGTTCTCTTCGGATCTTGATGAAGCGACTAAGAAGCAGCTAGACCACGGTCAAAAAGTTACAGAACTGATGAAGCAGAAGCAATACGCTCCTATGTCTGTATTTGACCAAGCTCTAGTAATCTTCGCTGCAGAGCGTGGATACCTTCAAGACGTTGAACTTTCTAAAGTTCTAGACTTTGAAGCTGCTTTACTGTCGTTTGCTCGTGGTCAATATGCCGATCTAGCAACCCAGATCGACACAACGGGTGCTTTCAATAAAGAAATCGAAGCTGAGCTGAAGAAGCTTGTTGACGATTTCAAGGCAACCCAGACCTGGTAATTGGTAGGTGGTCTTAGGGCCACCTCATACCATTAACGGAGAGTAACGATGGCCGGCGCAAAAGAGATACGTAATAAAATCGGTAGTGTTAAAAGCACACAGAAGATTACGAAAGCAATGGAAATGGTAGCAGCTTCAAAAATGCGTCGTTCTCAAGACGCAATGGAAGCTACTCGTCCATATGCAGAAACAATGCGTAAAGTGATCGGTCATTTGGCTAATGGTAGCCTCGAGTATAAGCATCCTTATCTTGAGGAACGTGAAGCCAAACGTGTTGGTTACATCATCGTTTCTACAGACCGTGGTCTTTGTGGTGGTTTGAACATTAACTTGTTCAAGAAAGCCATGAACGACATGAAAGATTGGTCTGAGAAAGGTGCTGACGTTGAACTTGCAATTGTAGGTTCAAAAGCGACAGCATTTTTCAACAACAGCGGCGCGAAAGTAGCAGCTCAAGTTTCTGGTCTGGGCGATCGTCCAAGCCTTGAAGACCTGATTGGCTCTGTAAGCGTTATGCTGAAGAAATATGATGAAGGCGAATTAGATCGCCTGTTCGTAGTGTTCAACAAGTTTGAAAACACTATGGTTCAAGAACCAACGATCGATCAATTACTTCCTTTGCCTAAATCAGACAGCGAAGAAATGAAACGCAGTCATTCTTGGGACTACATTTATGAGCCCGAGCCAAAACCACTACTAGATGCACTATTGGTTCGCTATGTCGAATCTCAAGTGTACCAAGGTGTGGTTGAGAACCTTGCTTGTGAGCAAGCGGCTCGAATGATTGCAATGAAATCAGCAACAGATAACGCTGGTGACATTATTGATGACTTAGAACTTGTGTATAACAAAGCGCGTCAAGCGGCGATTACACAAGAACTTTCTGAAATCGTTTCAGGCGCAGCTGCGGTTTAAGCTTAGGTAAAACTAAATAGTTAGAGGATTAACGATGGCTACAGGTAAGATCGTACAGATCATCGGTGCGGTAGTCGACGTAGAGTTCCCACAGGGTGAAGTACCTCGTGTATACGACGCTCTGAATGTTAATGAAGTACAAGAACGTCTAGTTCTTGAAGTTCAGCAACAACTTGGCGGTGGCGTAGTTCGCGCAATCGTAATGGGTAGCTCTGATGGTTTACGTCGTGGTTTGACAGTTGAAAATACTGGCGCTCCAATCTCAGTACCAGTAGGTACTAAGACATTGGGTCGTATCATGAACGTCCTAGGTGACGCGATTGATGAGTGTGGTGAAATCGGTGCTGAAGAGCATTACGCAATTCACCGTGAAGCTCCAAGCTACGAAGAGCAGTCTAACGAGACAGCTCTTCTAGAAACTGGTGTTAAAGTAATCGACTTGATTTGTCCATTCGCTAAGGGTGGTAAAATCGGTCTATTCGGTGGTGCTGGTGTAGGTAAGACCGTTAACATGATGGAACTTATCAACAACATCGCACTTCAACACTCAGGCCTATCTGTATTTGCAGGTGTAGGTGAGCGTACTCGTGAAGGTAACGATTTCTACTTTGAGATGCAGGAAGCAGGTGTTGTAAACATCGAAAAACCTGAAGAATCAAAAGTAGCGATGGTTTACGGTCAGATGAACGAGCCACCAGGTAACCGTCTACGTGTTGCACTGACTGGTCTAACAATGGCAGAGCGCTTCCGTGACGAAGGTCGTGACGTTCTACTGTTCGTTGATAACATCTACCGTTACACACTAGCAGGTACTGAAGTATCAGCACTTCTAGGTCGTATGCCTTCTGCGGTAGGTTACCAACCTACACTAGCTGAAGAAATGGGTGTTCTACAAGAGCGTATCACGTCAACTAAATCTGGTTCTATCACGTCTGTACAGGCGGTATACGTACCAGCGGATGACTTGACTGACCCGTCTCCAGCAACAACGTTCGCTCACTTGGATGCAACGGTTGTACTTAACCGTAACATCGCATCTATGGGTCTATACCCAGCGATCGACCCGCTAGATTCTACTTCACGTCAACTGGATCCATTGGTAGTTGGACAAGAGCACTACGACATCGCTCGTGGCGTTCAGTCTACTCTTCAGCGCTATAAAGAGCTGAAAGATATCATTGCTATCCTAGGTATGGACGAGCTATCTGAAGAAGATAAGCAAGTTGTATCTCGTGCTCGTAAGATTGAGAAGTTCCTAACTCAGCCTTACCACGTAGCGGAAGTATTTACAGGTGACCCAGGCGTTTACGTACCTCTTAAAGAGACTCTACGTGGCTTCCAAGGTCTTCTATCTGGTGAATACGATGACATTCCAGAGCAAGCGTTCATGTACTGTGGTGCAATTGACGAAGCTATCGAGAATGCTAAGAAGCTATAAGGCTAACTAGGAGGCGATATGGCAGCAATAACCTTTCACCTAGACGTTGTAAGTGCAGAGAAACAAATTTTCTCAGGCCTTGTTGAGACGTTTCAGGTGACCGGTAGTGAGGGTGAGCTTGGTATTTTCCATGGTCATACTCCACTGCTGACCGCTATCAAGCCTGGTATGGTGCGTATTGTTAAGCAGCACGGCCACGAAGAAATTATTTATGTTTCTGGTGGTATGGTAGAAGTTCAGCCTGGTACAGCGACTGTACTGGCTGATACAGCTATCCGTGGTGAAGAGCTAGACGCAGCAAAGGCGGAAGAAGCTAAACGCAAGGCTGTGGAGAATATCCAAAATCAGCATGGCGACATAGACTTCGCACAAGCGGCCGGTGAACTGGCTAAAGCCATTGCTCAGTTACGAGTTATCGAACTGACAAAACAGCGTCGTTAATCTTTTTAAGATTATAGACTCTGAGATAAAGGCGACCTAAGGGTCGCCTTTTTGCATTTTTAGATTCTCAAAAATGCTTCTTTTACGTATCACTACTGGTTAAATGGTTATTGCGATTTAATTTTTTAACTAAAAACGGTTACAATATCAGCTTAATAAAAATAACGTTGGATAGGTTTACAATGAAGTTTAGCGCGGTCATTCTCGCGGCGGGCAAAGGCACTCGCATGTATTCAAACACACCAAAGGTTCTGCACACACTTGCAGGTAAGCCAATGGTGAAGCATGTTATCGATACCTGTAATGGTTTAGGCGCTCAAAATATCAACCTGGTTTACGGCCACGGTGGTGATCAGATGAAGGCTACTCTAGCTGAAGAATCTGTAAATTGGGCACTGCAAGCTGAGCAGCTAGGTACAGGCCACGCGGTGGATCAAGCATCTGCACATTTCGCTGATGATGAAAAAGTATTGGTGCTCTACGGTGATGTTCCACTGATCTCACCTGAAACCATTGAAAACCTATTAGACGCCCAACCAAACGGTGGCATCGCGCTACTTACGGTCGTGTTAGACAACCCAATGGGCTACGGACGTATTATTCGTCGTAATGGCCCTGTTGTGGCTATCGTTGAGCAGAAAGATGCAACCGATGAGCAGAAGCTTATCAAAGAGATCAACACCGGCGTTATGGTTGCTACTGGTGGTGACCTGAAGCGTTGGTTGTCTGGCCTAAGTAACGACAACGCACAAGGCGAATACTACCTGACTGACGTTATTGCTGCGGCTCACGATGAAGGTCGTGCAGTTGAAGCTGTACACCCAGTAAGCCCAATTGAAGTGGAAGGCGTGAACGACCGCTCTCAACTTGCTCGTCTAGAGCGCGCTTACCAAGCTGAGCAAGCAGATAAGCTATTGAAGCAAGGCGTAATGCTTCGTGACCCAAGCCGTTTTGATCTGCGTGGTGAACTGCAGTGCGGTATGGATGTTGAGATTGATACTAATGTTATCATCGAAGGCAGCGTAAGCATTGGCGACAACGTGGTTATCGGCACCGGTTGTGTCTTGAAAGACTGTGAGATCGATGACAACACCATCGTGCGTCCATACAGCGTAATTGAAGGTGCAACGGTCGGTGAAGACTGTACGGTTGGTCCTTTTACTCGTCTACGTCCTGGCGCTGACATGCGTAATAACTCGCACGTCGGTAACTTCGTAGAAGTGAAAAATACTTGTCTTGGTGAGGGTTCGAAAGCGAACCACTTAACGTATCTAGGCGATGCTGAAATTGGCCAGCGTGTAAACGTGGGTGCGGGTGCAATTACTTGTAACTACGATGGCGCGAATAAGTTTAAGACCATCATTGGCGACGACGTATTCGTTGGTTCAGATAGCCAATTAATAGCGCCTGTTACGATTGGTAATGGTGCTACCGTTGGTGCTGGCTCTACAGTAACGCGCGATGTTTCTGAAAATGAGTTAGTTATCAGCCGTGCTAAAGAACGTAAGATTGCTGATTGGAAACGTCCAACTAAGAAAAAGTAGTCCCGTAATAAACAAGATGATTTAGTTAGAGCTACTGGTTTCTTTCTAAATAGCCATCGATATAAAAAAAGAGCGAGTAATCTCGCTCTTTTTGTTTTCGTTAACTTAGGAACTAGTCTTGTTTCTCGTCAGCGACCACTCGAGAGTTGTCTGGTGTCGCGAAGTGTTCAGAAAGCTCTTTGTTCGAAACAATATAGCCAACCCACAATGCACCTAAACAAATCACAACTGCAATACCCGTTGCGCTTAGTGCTTGGCTAGCCATTGCCGCGACCAATGCACTTGATAGGCCACTGATACTGATTTGCAGACTATTTTGTAGACCAGCAGCTGTTGCTGGGCTTTGCTTGGCACTTGATAGGGCACGGTTTACTACGATTGGGTAAAGTGCGCCATTTGCTACTGCAATCAAACAGAAAGGTGCAAGTAGAGGCCAGATTGACGTTAGTTCCCACTGTGATGCGATGAAGATAAGCATTGCAGCAACACTGAACAAACCAATCAGATTTCTTAGTACCACGCCATCTCCATACTTCTTCACCGCTTGCTTACCGAAGTAACCACCCGCCATGAATGCGATCGTTTGTGGGATGAAGCTCAAACCGATGTCTTTTGCTTCGTAGCCTAATTGAGCCATGATCTCTGGCATGCCCGTTAGGTAAGCGAAGAACGCTGCAGATGCCGAAGCAAACATTAAAACATTACCCATGTAAGGCTTTGATTTAAGAAGCATCTTGATGTCTGTCTTAATCGATGTCTGTTTTACTTCAGGTGCTTCTTTTGGTTGAGCCATTGTGGTTGCAACTAGCAGTGCACCCATCAAGGTCAATGTGATGAAGATACTGTGCCAGCCAAAGCTATCCGCCAGTAACACACCTAACTGAGGTGCTAGTGCAGGAGATAACGCAACCAAAGGCATGATGGTTGCAAAAATTTGCTGGCTGCTACTTTGCGAGTAACGCTTGATAACCATGGCTTGCCAGATTACCGCCGGAGCACATACACCGATTGCTTGAATGAATCGTAGTGTCAGTAGGTGCCATACCTCGGTGCTGAATGCTAAGCCGAATGAAGCTGCCGTAAAGATAACAAGACCAACCGCCAGCGTATTGCGGTGACCATACTTGTCACTTGCCAGACCCCAAAGAAGCTGACCCATTGCCATACCGCCAAGGAATACGGTTAGAGATAGAGCAATCTGCTCCGGGCCGGTTGCGAAATCGATCTCCATTGCCTTAAATGCAGGAAGGTACATATCGGTCGCAATAAAGCCAAGCATTGAAAGAACAGCAAGGTAGACCAATTGAAATTTAGAAATATTCATAAGATGCCATTAAGCTAAAGGTAGTGATGTTTTTATCATCAAAAAAATTGTTTGATATACAGAGATGAAAGCCCCTATTTATTTATGCTGACATTCTATTTTTCAGACCTGATAAAATAAAACGCTAAAATATGTGGTTATCAATCAAAAAATTTGAAGGCTTATGTTCTCTAAATCCTCTTTAGAAATGCTCGACACAGTGGCGCGCTTGGGTAGTTTTACCGCAGCTGCTGAACAGTTGCACAAAGTACCATCGGCGATCAGCTACGGTGTTAGACAGGTTGAGCAAGAACTGGATGTGCTACTTTTCAGGCGTTTACCGAGAAAGGTAGAGCTGACACCTGCAGGTGAGTTGTTCATTGAAGAGGCTCGTGCATTGCTCAGACAGATGGAAGAGGTCAGTGCCCAGACTCGACGAGCAGCGCGTGGTTGGAAGAAAACCTTGCGCCTAACGCTCGATAACGTGGTTAAGCTCGATAAGATGAAGCCGATGATTGAAGAGTTCTACCAAACCTTTGAGTTTGCAGAGCTCCAGATCAACATGGAGGTGTTCAACGGCTCTTGGGAAGCCATTGCACAGGGCAGAGCGGATATTGTTATTGGTGCTACTTCTGCGATTCCAGTTGGTGGTGACTTTGAGGTGAAAGATATGGGGCGCTTGGACTGGGCGTTTGTGATGTCGCCAAGTCACCCATGTGTGCGAGAGCAAAACCTCAATGAAGAATTCGTGAGTCAGTTCCCTGCAATCTGTTTGGATGACACCTCTAGCGTACTGCCTAAACGCCACACCGGCCATTATGGTAACCAAAGGCGCTTGTTGTTACCTAACTGGTATAGTGCGATTGAGTGCCTTAAGAATGGTGTTGGAGTGGGCTACATGCCAAGACATATCGCTGCTCCTATTATTGAGCAGGGTTTGCTGGTGGAGAAAATCTTGCCTGAACCAAGCCCGCAGAGCCATTGTTGTTTGGTGTGGCGAAAAGACGATAACCATAAATTGATCGAATGGATGGTGAAGTACCTAGGATCGAGTGAGCAACTTCACCAAGATTGGTTGGATCATCGTAAGGCGATCTAATGATCGATTTGAAAGTGATCTTTTGGGTGCTTGGCCTGAATTGTCGCCAATAAAAAGAGCGAGTAAAAACTCGCTCTTTTTGATTCGGCCGTTAACTCTTAAGACAAGAAGAACTTGTAAGAAGGGTTATCGGTTTCGTCTTTACACTGATAGCCAAGCTCTCGTAGGTGTGTCGAGAACTGAGCCAAATCATCATCACCAAGTTCGAAGCCACACAATACGCGACCGTAATCGGCGCCGTGGTTACGATAATTGAACAGGCTGATATTCCAGTGAGTACCTAAGGTATCAAGGAATTTAATCAATGCACCTGGATATTCTGGAAACTCGAAGCTGTACAGACGTTCTTGCAGTGGCTTCGATGGTTTGCCGCCAATCATGTAGCGAATGTGCAGTTTTGCCATCTCATCATCAGACAGATCGACAACTGGGTAGCCGCCTTCACGTAGGTCATTAATGATGTGATCGAGCTCTTCTTGACCACCTTGCAGACGTACACCAACGAAGATATTCGCTAGGCTTTCGTCGTTGTGGCGGTAGTTAAACTCCGTCACCGCTCGGCCGCCAATAATATTACAGAACTCTAGGAATGCACCTTGTCGCTCTGGAATAGTCACCGCAAGTAGACCTTCTCGTTTTTCGCCCAACTCACAACGTTCAGACACATAGCGCAAACCGTGGAAGTTGGTGTTAGCACCAGACAGTACCGTTGCCAGTTGCTTGCCTTGCAGTTGGTTCTGCTCAGCAAACTTTTTGAGACCAGCCAGAGCCAGCGCTCCCGAAGGTTCAGCAATCGCACGAGTGTCTTCAAAGATGTCTTTCACCGCCGAGCAGATCTCATCGCTAGACACGGCAATGTGACCATCGATGTACTGCTGGCATAGGCGGAAGGTCTCTTCGCCAATGCGCTTAACCGCAACGCCATCTGCAAACATGCTGACCTGATCCAGTACCACTGGCTCACCGGCATCGAGAGCTGCTTTCAAGCAAGATGAGTCTTCTGGTTCAACCGCGATGACTTTAATTTCTGGCATCAGCTGTTTAACCAGCACAGCAACACCAGCAGCTAAGCCACCGCCACCAACAGGCACAAAGATGTAATCCATGTGACCATTCTGCTGCAGCATCTCCATGCCCATAGTGCCTTGTCCAGCGATCACCAATGGGTGATCAAATGGAGGCACAAAGGTGTAGCCGTGTTCAGCAGAAAGGCGTTCAGCCTCTGCCTTCGCTTCATCAAAGTTGCTGCCGTGCAGAACCACGTTACCGCCAAAGCCACGTACCGCATCAACCTTGATATCAGGAGTGGTTTTTGGCATCACAATCGTGGTTTGAATACCAAGTTTAGAACCGGACAACGCCATACCTTGAGCGTGGTTACCCGCCGATGCAGCAATCACACCAGCAGCTTTCTGTTGCTCTGAAAGGCTTGATACCATGTTGTAGGCACCACGTAGCTTGAACGAGTGGACCGGCTGACGGTCTTCTCGCTTTAGCTGAACCTGATTACCAATGCGCGCGCTTAAGCGAGGCATCTCTTGCAGAGGTGTCACGATTGCCGCTTCGTAAACCGGCGCTCTCAGGATCTGACGCAGGTAATCTGCGCCAGTTTGTTTTACGGGACTGACCGTGTCATCACTCATAGTTAGCCCTCAAGCTTAGACTTATCACGCACGGCGCCTTTGTCGGCACTGGTTGCCATGCTTGCGTAAGCTTTCAGTGCGAATGAAACTTCACGCTGACGGTTTTCTGGTTTCCAGCCTAGTGCGTCTTGCTTAACACGACGCGCTTCTAGCTCAGCTTCAGGCACATCAAGTGTGATTGAGCGGCTAGGGATGTCGATAGTGATGATGTCGCCAGTATTCACTAGACCAATAACACCGCCACTTGCAGCTTCTGGAGAAGCGTGACCGATAGATAGACCCGAAGTACCACCAGAGAAACGTCCGTCCGTTAGAAGCGCACAAGACTTACCTAGACCCATAGATTTTAGGTAAGTAGTTGGGTAGAGCATTTCTTGCATGCCCGGACCACCTTTAGGACCTTCGTAACGAATAACAACCACTTCGCCGGCTTTTACTTTACCCGCTAAGATACCGTCTACTGCCGTGTCTTGGCTTTCAAATACGATTGCGGGACCTTGGAATTTCAGGTTCTCCTCATCAACACCCGCGGTCTTGACGATACAACCATCAACGGCGATGTTACCTGAAAGTACCGCTAGGCCACCTTCTTGGCTGAATGCGTTCTCTTTAGTACGAATACAACCATCGACACGGTCATCATCAAGGCGATCCCAACGACAATCTTGTGAGAAAGCTTTGGTGGTACGGATACCAGCAGGGCCTGCACGGAAGAACTTAAGCACGGCTTCGTCTTCTGTTTGCATGATGTCGTATTGAGCTAGCTGCTCTTGCATGCTTAGGCCAAGTACAGTGCGTGTTTGGTTGTTTAACAGGCCAGCACGGTCTAGTTCACCTAGGATAGCCATTACGCCACCAGCACGGTGAACGTCTTCCATGTGGTATTTAGGTGTTGAAGGAGCAACCTTACATAGGTGTGGAACACGGCGAGACATCTCGTCGATATCACCCATATCAAAGTCAATCTCACCTTCTTGAGCTGCCGCTAAAAGGTGAAGTACCGTGTTACTTGAACCGCCCATCGCGATATCTAGTGCCATTGCATTATCAAAGGCTGCGCGGTTAGCGATGTTACGTGGCAGTGCTGATTCGTCATCTTGCTCGTAGTAACGCTTAGTTAGGTCAACGATGCGCTTACCTGCATTGATGAATAGCTCTTCACGGTCAGCGTGAGTTGCTAGCATAGAGCCGTTACCTGGTTGAGATAGGCCAAGCGCTTCAGTTAGACAGTTCATTGAGTTAGCCGTGAACATACCTGAACATGAACCACATGTTGGACATGCAGAGCGCTCTACTTGCTCACTTTGCTCATCAGAAATGGTTGGATCGGCACCCTGAATCATCGCGTCAACAAGGTCTAGCTTGATGATTTGATCGGAAAGCTTGGTTTTACCTGCTTCCATAGGGCCGCCAGATACAAAGATCACTGGGATGTTTAGGCGCATTGCAGCCATCATCATTCCCGGAGTGATTTTGTCACAGTTAGAGATACACACCATTGCATCCGCACAGTGTGCATTGACCATGTACTCTACTGAATCCGCGATAAGCTCACGTGATGGCAGTGAGTACAGCATGCCGCCGTGGCCCATTGCGATACCATCATCCACTGCGATGGTGTTGAATTCTTTAGCGATACCACCCGCTTTCTCGATTTCACCCGCAACCAATTGACCCATGTCTTTAAGGTGAACGTGGCCTGGAACGAATTGAGTGAACGAGTTTACAACTGCGATGATTGGCTTACCGAAGTCATCATCTTTAACGCCAGTTGCACGCCATAAAGCGCGCGCACCAGCCATGTTGCGTCCGTGGGTAGTCGTTGCTGAACGATAGATTGGCATTGCTTAAATCCTTATAAAATATTTGGCTGTTGCTTACTTAGTTGTTTGCGTTTGGTTTTCTGAAGCTTGGTTTGCTGGGTACACATAGTCTAACCAGCCCCACTTATCTTCAGTGGTTCCATTGAAGAGACCAAAGTAAGCCGCTTGAACTTTTTCAGTGATAGGACCGCGTTTGCCTTCACCTACTGTAATTTTGTCTACACTGCGAACCGGAACGATTTCCGCTGCTGTGCCTGTCATGAAGACTTCGTCAGCAAGGTATAGTGCTTCACGAGCAATGTTCTCTTCACGGATCTCATAACCCATGTCTTTTGCTAGTGTCATGATCGAATCACGAGTGATACCCGGTAGAATTGCGCTGGTCGCTGGTGGCGTTGATAGCACGCCATTACGTACTACAAAAATGTTTTCGCCAGCACCTTCAGAAAGGTAGCCATCAACACTCAGAGCGATACCTTCATCGTAACCATGACGACGGGCTTCGCCACCAACCAGTAGTGAAGATAGGTAGTTACCACCGGCTTTTGCTGCGGTTGGGATCGTGTTTGGAGCTGCACGGTTCCAGCTAGAAATCATCGCATCAACGCCATTTTCTAGCGCTTCTTCGCCTAGGTACGAACCCCAAGGGAAAGCAGCGATGATCAATTCCATCTCGGTATTTTCTGGCGGGCAGACACCTAAACCAACGTTACCTACGAAACCTAGAGGGCGGATGTACGCTGACTCTAGCTTATTTTGGCGTAGCGTTTCGCGAGTTGCTTCCATAATTTCTTCCTCAGTGTAAGGAATAGGGAAGCGGTAGATTTTTGCTGAGTCTTTTAGGCGCTTAGCATGCTCAGGGTGACGGAAGATAACCGGCCCCTTTGGTGTGTTGTAGCAACGAACACCTTCAAACACAGAAGTACCGTAGTGCATTGCGTGAGTCAGGACGTGAACGTTCGCCTCTGCCCAAGGAACCATCTCACCGTTAAACCAAATATAGTCTGCTGTTTTAGCTGTCATGTTTGCGGTTCCCTATGCGTTTATCTTTTGTTGTAAGTTGTTGTTTGGCAGTTCATTACGGCTGATAGAGATAACGTCAACGGTACGCACATCCCACAGCTTCTCGATTTGATTGACCAAGAAAGAGATCGGACGGTCACTGTCTACGATGATCTCAACACTCGCCACTTTGCTTTCGTGGTTTTGAGTGCCCGCAACTTGCTTAACAATGAAGCCACGGTGGCGGATAACACGAAGAACACGCTCTAGTAGTACAGGCTTATCATCGGCTTTGATGTCTAATAGGTATCTTTTCATGTTATGTGTTCTCCAACATCTCACTGTTTGAAGCACCTGGCGGTACTAGTGGCCATACGTTTTCTTCTTCATCGATAAGAACATGAAGTAGGTAAGCGGTTTTGCTCTCTAGCACTTCTTTCAATGCTGGTTCTACTTCTTCTTTACGAGTGATGGTTTTACCCGGGATGTCGAACGCTTTCGCGAGCATCACGAAATCAGGGTTGTCATCCAAGATAGTTTCACTGTGGCGGCCATCAAAGAACAGCGATTGCCATTGGCGAACCATGCCCAAGCGAGAGTTATTAAGCAGTACCATCTTCACTGGGATTTGACGACGCTTCAAGGTGCCAAGCTCTTGAATGTTCATCATGAACGAACCGTCACCAGAGATAAGTATAGATTGGTCATCAGGACGTCCAACCGATGCACCCATCGCAGCTGGTAAGCCAAAGCCCATGGTGCCTAAACCGGCAGAGGTTATGAAGTTTTGTGGATCGCGAGGTTGAATGTGCTGGGCTGCCCACATTTGGTGTTGGCCAACATCCGTCGAAACCATAGAGCTTGCTGGCATCATGTCAGATAATTGTTTTAACAGCAGTGGAGCAAAGATCAGATCGCCAGGGTGGTCGTAACGCCATTTGAATGAGCTACGAAGCCCTTCAGAGTGGTGAACCCAAGAGGAGATGTCTTGGCTTAGCTCTAGTTGAGGCATGATCTTGTTGATGTCACCGCGAATTGGCGCGTTGGCCAGACGCAGTTTGCTGAACTCTGCTGCATCGATATCGATATGGATAACCTTCGCGTGTGGCGCAAAAGTATCGAGTTTGCCTGTTACTCGGTCATCAAAACGGGCACCGACAACAATCAGTAGGTCACTCTCTTGAACTACAAGGTTAGCGGCTTTAGTGCCGTGCATACCCAGCATGCCAAGGTAGTGTGGGTCATCACGTTCGATAGTTCCCAAGCCTTTTAGTGTGCTTACGGCTGGCATTGGGTTAAGGCGTAAAAACTCACGAACCGCATCGGTTGCTTTAGCAAGTTGAACACCACCACCTACGTATAAAACAGGACGGGTTGCTTGAGATAAGAAGTACTGCGCCTGTTCAATGGCATCAGTTGTTGAAACAGGAATTGCGGGTGGAGTAAATTCAGGAAGAGAGTTAACTGGAGCTTCAGCCAGTTGAACATCTTTAGCGATATCGACGATAACCGGGCCAGGACGACCAGACTTCGCAACCACAAACGCTTCAGCGAGGGTTGGAGCAAGATCTTCAATATCAGTCACTAGGTAGCTGTGTTTAGTACATGACAGAGACATACCAATCACATCCATCTCTTGGAATGCATCGGTACCAATGTGGGAACTTGCAACCTGACCTGTGATTGCAACCATTGGGATAGAGTCCATAAAGGCATCAGCAAGGCCAGTGACTAGGTTGGTTGCACCTGGGCCAGACGTTGCCATACAAACAGCGACATCTTGTGTTGCTCGAGCCATGCCGATCGCGGCCATAGCAGCGCCTTGTTCATGGCGACATAGGATATGTTCAACCCCGCCGTCATAGAGTGCATCGTAGATTGGCATGATGGCACCACCAGGGTAACCAAATACGGTCTCAATTCCTTGTTGCTTGAGTGCGGATACGACTAGTTCTGCGCCTTTCATCGGAATTCTCCCGTATTACCTTTATTTTGGTAACTGTTTCCTTTGTCTCTGCACATCTTGTGCTCCCATTCTTCCTGTAAATCGGCAAAGCCGAAAATGCTCAAAAATATAAAAATCGAATGTTTAAATTAGAAAAAACCCCCGGACTTGTCAGTGCGGGGGTTTTTTCTAATTCGTGGTTACTTTCTTCCCACTCGCCCCCGCGCAGTCTTAATAATAACTACGATAATCAGGTTAATCAGTGCGTAAATGCGAGCGTTAAAAATCATAATATTCGAGTTTTCTCGTTTATTGTCTTCAGTAAATGTCTACATCTCTAGTGTTATCACACAAATCTGCCGCATGACAAGAAAAATGTCATTCTTTTTTCACATTAAAACACCATTCCACCAAGCTATATAACAACCTTATAGCTTTGGTGAGCAACGAATATCCAGAGCGAATACTTTTAAATCAAAGACAAAGGAAAGTTATGGGACTCGCGATAATTCATAGTCGAGCTAGTGTGGGTGTAGAGGCGCCAGAAGTGACCGTTGAGGTGCATATAAGCAACGGAATGCCTGGTTTTACGCTGGTAGGTCTACCTGAAACAACGGTCAAGGAATCTAAAGATCGAGTGAGAAGCGCGATCATCAATTCCCGCTTTGAGTTTCCATCCAAAAGAATCACGGTCAACCTCGCCCCTGCCGATTTACCCAAGGAAGGAGGTCGTTTCGACCTGCCAATCGCGCTTGGGATTTTAGTGGCATCGGATCAGCTACCGACATCAAAAATAGCTCAGCATGAATTCATCGGTGAGTTGGCGTTGTCAGGAGAGTTGCGTTCAGTAAAGGGCGTGTTGCCAGCGACGTTAGCCGCCGATAGCGTCGAACGATGCTTAGTTGTCCCACATCATAACGGTGATCAGGCTGCGTTGGTGGGCAAGGGAGCCCATAAATCAGCGCAAACCTTGTTGGAGGTTTGCGCGGACATGTGTGGACAGGCTCAGCTTGGCCTATATAGAACGGAACATCGTCAGGCTGATGTTTCAGTGCTTCGCGACCTACAAGATATTATCGGCCAACAACAAGGTAAGCGAGCTCTGGAGATCGCAGCCGCTGGCAACCACAATTTACTGTTCCTTGGCCCTCCGGGAACCGGAAAAACCATGCTCGCTTCTCGGTTACGCGATTTGTTACCGGATATGAGTGATGACGAGGCGATGGAAACCGCATCGGTGGCCTCGTTAACGCAACAAGAAATCAATCAATACAACTGGAAGCAACGACCTTTTCGCTCTCCTCACCATTCCAGTTCGATGGCGGCCTTAGTGGGTGGAGGTTCGGTACCTCGACCTGGAGAGATCTCTCTGGCCCACAATGGCTTATTGTTTCTAGATGAAATGCCCGAATTTGAGCGTAAAGTGCTTGATTCACTGCGAGAGCCACTAGAGTCGGGCGAGATAATCATTTCGCGCGCGGCGGGGAAGACGCGTTTCCCTGCGCGCTTTCAGTTGGTCGGTGCACTCAACCCAAGCCCAACAGGTTACTATGAAGGTAATCAAGCGCGGGCTAACCCACAGATCATCCTGCGTTATCTTAATCGCTTATCTGGACCATTGTTGGATAGATTCGATATGTCGTTAGAGATCCCATTACTTCCCAAAGGCATGCTCGCTGAAGGCGGTGATCGAGGTGAAACCACCCAAGTCGTAAAACAAAGGGTCAAACAGGCTCGTCAAACCATGCTATCTAGAAACCATAAATCGAATGCACTGCTCGGTAGTCGAGAAATAGAGAGGTATTGCCCATTGCGACGTGAAGACGCGGAGTTTCTCGAGACTGCACTGCATCGATTGGGTCTGTCGATTCGCGCTTATCATCGAATCATTAAGGTAGCACGAACCATTGCCGACCTTGACGGTAACGAGCAGATCGAAAAGAAACACCTATCAGAAGCGCTTGGTTATCGAGCGATGGATAGATTATTGAAGCAACTCACGGCACAAGCTGTGTAGTCATGCCAATGGTAGTAAACAACTGGCCATTTATTTACTGTGATTGGTATACAAACAAAAAAGCCTGCTTCAGTGAGCAGGCTTTGGTTTGATAATTTATTGGCGCTGGCTGGAGTTAGAATTTGTAGTTCAAGCCAACTGAAACGATGTATTGAGACTCGTCGTAGAAGGTGATATTGGAATCGCTAGTGCCGTAACCCGCAAGAGATACGAACGACCAGTTTTCCCAATCCATGAATTGATCATATTCATAGGCGGCGAATAGATTGATGTTGTCGTCGCTGCGTTTCTTTTGGAAAGTGATGCTGCTTGCATCATAAGAGCGTTGGTTGTAACCCGCCGTTAGTGCGTATTGGTGACGTCCCATACCACCAAATAAGCTGACCTCACCACCGAACTGCTCGAACGATGCTGCATCGCCGTCCGCATCACTTGATTGATAAATCAAAGACGGTACCAGCATCATAGTACGGCTAATCGGCTGGCGATATTGACCTTTCAGGTAGAAGGTATCGGCGTCGCGTTTTAGTGCTTCTTCAACGCGATCTTCTTCCACATCTTTGGTGGCGTAGGCCATGTCTAGCGAGAAAGCTGCCCCCACAATGTTGCTTAGCTTCAAACGAAACGCATTGCCAGTTTCATCGGTCTTCGTGCGAGCTGATGTGGTGTTGTACGGATCAGCCCAAGTTTCACCCGACATAATGGTTGGCAGCAGTGAAGCGTCGATCACCATGCCAGACTCAAGCTGGTATTTGTAACCAACCTCTAGCACTACAGTACCTGTCGCTACGTCATCACGAGCGGTACCTGTGTAAACCTGGTGGTTCAGCTTTTCACCAAAGGTGTAAGCAATGCTGCCGAGAGGTGCAACTAAAAACGAGCTCTCAGACGAAGCTTTTTGATTGGTTGAGGCGATCTTACTGTCAGCGTCGGTATTAAAATTTGAGGTCGAAGAAGTGACACCGGTGTTGATAGATATTTCACCACTGAAACCTGGCTCATCAGCAAGCTTGGCAAACGCGGGCGCAGTAGCAACGCTCAATGCCAGGAGAGTTATTTTTATGTTCATTTAAGGGCTCCTTGCCCACCGATTCTTAGGACGGGTTATTAATATCAGTAAAGTACTACGTTTTTTGGCTGATTATTTATCAATGATGATTTTTGAACTAGTAAAAAAAGGAAGCCGAAGCTTCCTTTCATCAATGGCTTACTTCTTCAATAAGAAGTTAACGAGCTCGAAGTACTCATCAAGAGAGCTGATACCTTGAGCTTCTACTAGGTAGCGGTTATTCACTATGACTGCTGGTACGCCAGAAAGGCCGCTGTCTTTGAATGCTTTGTCGAAGCGACGAACCATAGAATCTACAGCAAAGCCGTTGTATGCCGCATCGAATTTCTTAGCATCAACGCCTTCATCTAGGAAGATTTGACGCAATTCGGCTTCATCACGTGGTGGCTTGTTCATGGTGTGGATGCGGTTAAACATCACTGGTACCATTTTGTCTTCAACTTTCAGTGCAATCATGGTCGCGTAAGCTTTGCTCATTGGCAGACCCATGTTGCCACCCATGAATGAAACATGGTTCTTCTGTAACTTAGCGTCTTTAGGTAGCTGCTGTTTTAGCTGCTGGATGATTGGCTCAAAGCTATTACAGTGTGGGCAGTAAAAAGAGAAGAACTCTGTCACCATTGGTTTTTTTGATGCTTCTAGATCGAGAACTTTGTAGTGTTCACCTTCGTTAAATTTCGCAGCGTGAGCTGAAAGGCTCAACATGATCAATGAGAAAAATGCGAATAGCTTTTTCATTTATCCAATCTCCATTATGTTTGAATTTTTATCTAGTTGTATGTTGCGATTGCTGTTACCACTGAGGCATTAACGAAAGTGGTGGCTCTTGCAGGGTAGCAATTTGCTCTTTACAAGCAAGTACTTGTTGCTCCCAATATTTCGGATCATTAAACCACGGGAAGGCTAAAGGAAACGCTGGATCGTGCCATCGCTTCGCTAACCATGCCATGTAATGCACCATACGTAGACCGCGTAGTGGTTCGATTAGTTTCAGTTGCGAGGTATTAAAATCGCAAAACTCTTGATAACTCTCTAGCAGAATATCGAGTTGCATCAGTTTATCTTGGCGTTCACCGTTGAGTAGCATCCACAGATCTTGTATCGCAGGGCCATTACGTGCGTCATCAAGGTCGACGAACATTGGTCCATCGCGCCACAAGATGTTGCCTGGGTGGCAATCACCATGCAGGCGGATGTTGTCAATGTTGCTCGGCCACTGACTCTCTAGCTCTTTTATCAGAAGGTCAACGTCATTGAAGAACGCGTTTTCTAGGTGTGTCGGGATAAACTGAGAGTTCTCTAGAATCTTACGTGGCTGATAAAGGTATTCATCTAAGCTGATGGTCGGGCGATGTTGGAATGTTCTTCCTGCACTCGCTTTGTGAATTCGGCCTAGGAAGCGTCCTACACCTTCTAGTTGGTCTAGGTTATCCACTTCATACTGTCTGCCGCCAACGCTTTCGAACAATGCAAACAGGTAGCCTTGATATTCATGCAAGGTTTCACCGTTGACTCGCATTGGTGGAGCGACAGGCATCTCTTGTTCAATCAGTTCTAACGCGAAGTCGTGCTCTTCTTGGATCTGGGCTTTATTCCAGCGCTGCGGACGATAAAACTTAACGACGTAGCGTTTACGGTCTTCATCGGTGAATTGATAGACCCGGTTTTCGTAACTGTTGAGAGCAAGAAGCCCGGATTCGGCACGAACTCCAATACTCTCCAGTGCGTACCACATGAAGTCAGGAGTCAGGTTATCAAAGTTAAAGGCTTGCATCGTCATAGAATAAAAAAGGCTCATTACTGAGCCTTTTTCCATTTATTGGGTTGTTATACCAAGCGCTAAGGAGGCTGGTATCAGAGCTTCTTGATAAAGCGGCTTTCGACTTCCATCGTAAACTCTTCATTATCCGAGAGTATAAACTGAATTGTCGAAACTGGTGAGCTCAGTTTTTCTGGGTCGGCGCCTAAACTGATAGGTAGGTTTAAAACCTCGCCTGGATCGACAGTAATCGTCTGTTTGCCGTACCAGATAGAATCGGGCAGTCCGCTAACATCGAGCTTGTACTCTTGCTCTTGTTGAGTCTTGTTGATCACTTTCAAGGTGTAGGTGTTTTCAACCAACCCTTGGTTATTGACTCTGAACAACTGGTTTCGGTCACGCAGAACACTTAGGCCGGCAGGATCAACGCTCGCGATTTGGGCGAAGAACAAGCCCAGCATCACGATCAAGATGGCGCCATAGCCCAACAGTTTAGGACGCATTACCTTGGTCGAGTGACCTTCAAGTCTGTGCTCGGTGGTGTAGTTGATCAGGCCTTTCTCGTAGCCCATACGCTCCATGGTGTTGTCACAGGCATCAATACACGCGCCGCAGTTAATACACTCATATTGCAGGCCGTCACGGATATCGATACCCGTTGGGCACACTTGAACACATAGATTACAGTCAATACAGTCGCCTAGACCAAGCTCTTTTGGATCGGCTTTACGAGAGCGAGGGCCACGGCTTTCACCGCGTTCTGAATCGTAGCCCACGATGAAGGTGTCTTTGTCGAACATTGCCGATTGGAAACGCGCGTAAGGACACATGTGCAGACAAACAATCGAGCGCATCCAACCAGCATTGGCATAAGTACACCCAGCAAAGAACAGTACCCAAAACACCGGCCAGAAAGACGAGTTAAAGGTAAAGAAGCCAACCACTAACTCTTTAATTGGGATGAAGTAACCAACAAAGGTTAAGCCCGTCGCAATGGCAATCGCCCACCACGCAATGTGTTTGAGGGTTTTTCTGAGGATTAAATTGCTCGTTAGTTTGCCCGAGTCTTGTTTTCTTCGTTTATTGGCAGCACCTTCTAGTTTCTCTTCGAACCAAATGTACATGAAGGTCCAGACGGTTTGCGGGCATAAATAGCCACACCAGACACGGCCTAAGAAGGTGGTTATGAAGAATAAGCCAAACGCAGCAATCATAAATAGGATCGCGAGTAGGGTCAGATCTTGCGGGTATAAGGTGGTGCCAAAGAAGTTGAACTGTTGGTTGCCGATATCGAGCAAGATCGCTTGGCGTTCACCAAATGGAATCCATGGAATAAGCGCAAAAAGTAAAAGTAAGAACCAACCGCCATAACGACGCAGTTGTTGGAATTTACCTTTGCTTTCTCGAACATAGATTCGGTTACTTGGGTTAAATCGATCTCCATTACCTTTATGTGTTTTCGGGTTAAAGGTTTTAGGAGTCACATCTTTGATATCGATTTTATCCTGACTCATGAACTATCCTTTTTGTGGCTTGTTTGCCCGGTTAAATCGGGCATGACGACATTACTTGAAAGTATGGTTTAGAGAACCTGTTGAAATTGAGCTTGGTGCATTTGTTGTTATCGCACTCACTCTTATTATTTTAGAAGATTCTTATGGATGGCGATTATAGCGACAATCTTGTTCTCATTTCTTTAACGCTATCAACCTTTAACAACAAAAGTCATAACAGTTGTGACGAAAAAATAGCGAACAGAAACAAAAAAGCGACCTGGCGGTCGCTTTTTAAATTGAGTGTTTTATCTATACGGCAATTGAGTTCTAAACAAATGGGCGACTAAAGAAGGCCACGTGCTTTTAGAATTGCGGTTTTGAAATCATCTTCTTGGTCTTTTTTCAGGCCTGGGATCATTTCATCTTTTTCGCTGTTGCGCATTTTTAGGTGGTAGATAAGAACATCGTCAGTCAGTTCTTCAAGCTTGCCTTGGTAGCCCGCTTCTTTTGATAGCTTAATGATGAACTCTAATAGGTTAAGCTCTTGATCTTTCTGCCACTCAGGCTCCATCAGTTCAAGCAGTTCTTCAATGCGGTGACACTTCATACTTTATTTCTCCACAAATTTTATAATGATTTGTGGCTAAGGTATCAAATCGGGTAGGGAATACCAATGTGTAAACACATTTCAAGATGGAAGCGGGCAAGAAAAAAGCGCAGTAAAAACTGCGCTTTTTGTTAAGCGGCTTTAATCACTTTTGTTGTAGTCGGTGCTAATAAAGCAGTCTTCTCAACTAGAGTCATTGTAGGAGCCAATTTCTTAGCCGTTGGAGCAGCAACAAAGCCACTACGACGACGCATCGCACTACGGTTGGTGTGCGAGAACCTGACAGCTGTTGGGCGCATTAATTTACCTAACGGTCAGGCATATCCATTGCCAATCTAATGGCCTGATTTACCATGAGCTCCACTTCAATTGCTTGAAGCGTTACTCGTCTGGCTTTCGCCAATCCGAAGAATAAATCAGGATAATGATATGCATGCATATCAAGGCTTAGATTATCACTATCTAAGTTATCGATCGACGCCTGAGTGATAATTAAACGATATTAGAGCTAAAATAGTGTGAGCAGTATATTTGAGTTTGAACCTCTTTCAGGCTTAAGATGATGCTTTAAAGGAGGTGCATATGTCGTTCTTAAAGAAAACGTTAGCAAGTTTTGGAATTGGATCTGCCAAGGTGGATTCTGTATTGCAACAGGAAGTGCTTTATCCAGGTAAGAAGGCGAGCATTATTGTGCATGTCTATGGTGGCGCTCAGCCACAAGAGATCGACAATATCGATCTCAACTTGTGCTGTCGTTACGTTAAAGAAGTTACCATGAACTCGCAAAGGCAAGAAGGTGGTCAAACACGTCGAATGCACCAGACATACTCGTTGGCCAAATGGAGCCTGCCGTATGCCTTTGTTATTCAGCCGGGTGAAACCCGTGATTTTGAATGTGAGTTTGATGTCCCGCTGAACACACCGGTCACGATTGGTGATTCAAAGGTGTGGCTAGAAACCGGGTTGGATATTGCGATGGCAATTGATCCATCGGATAAAGACATCTTAACGGTTCGTCCTGATGCACTCCTCGATGGTATTTTTAACGAACTTGAAGCTCAAGGGCTGCGCATTCGCCAAGTGGAGTGTGAAGCGGTAGAAGGCTTTGAACTGCCATTTGTACAAGAGTTTGAGTTTGTGCCGACTACGGGTCCTTATCATGGCCGCTGGCGTGAGCTTGAAGTTGTTGCCCATCGTGACGAAACTGAGCTTAAGCTTTGGTTTGAGATAGATCGCAATCGCGACGGTGCCAAAGGCATGTTGGCGAGTTTATTGGGAGTGGGCCAGCTACAGCGTCAATTGAGTGTGCCACTCGATACCTCTCCAGAAGAAGCCGGCAAGATGGTACTTGAGTATCTAGATAGCGCCTCTTAATTCGCTTTTTGGTTCTTTAGCTTTAGAGAGCCTAGCCTTATCACACTGTTTAGGCGTCATTGATGTCATAAAAGCTGTCATAAAAATTTAAGCTTACACGTGTAAGCTTAATGTGCAATACTAGGTCAATTGAACATTTACTCTAGTAGGATACTCATGTTTGCATCATCAGCTAGCGAATACAGCGACATCGAAGAACGCGCTAATGCGATAACCCACGGCTTGGGCGTCGTGCTTGGCGTTATTGGTTTGATCTTGCTACTGATTCGCGCGTTTGATTACCAAGCCGACATGTTGACGGTTGCCAGTATGACAATCTATGGCAGCAGCATTATCCTGCTCTTTCTTGCTTCCACGCTTTATCACTCGATCACCACAGAAAAAACTAAGCGTTTACTAAAAACCCTCGATCACTGTGCGATTTATTTACTGATCGCAGGTAGCTACACGCCGTTTTTATTGGTTGGCTTAAGAACCCCATTGGCGATGGGCTTGATGGCGGTTATTTGGGGAATTGCGCTGGTCGGTATCATCATGAAGATTGCCTTCGTTTACCGATTCAAGCGCTTATCGCTGTTCATTTACTTAGCGATGGGCTGGCTATCTTTGATTGTTGTTTATCAATTAGCGATGAACATCGATATAGGTGGTTTGGTGTTGTTAGCGGTTGGCGGGGTGATCTATTCGCTGGGTGTGATTTTCTATGTTGCAAAACGCATCCCTTACAACCATGCAATCTGGCACTTGTTTGTATTGGCGGGTTGCGCTTGCCATTTCTTCGCTATCTATCTGTACGTGACTCCGGTTTAGCGAGCCAGTACTTCAGTAATCTCAGCTTTAATCTGATATTCAGGGTGTTGTTCTAGGTCGATCTTGATTAGCTTGCCTTCTTCACCTGTTTTTGGTCGCAAGTATGTGTCAGCCATACGTTTGATTGATTTCCATACAGCAATTTCTTCTTCTGCCAACAACGTACCTTCTGCAGTAAATACGCTGATGTTAAGTGATACTAAAATGACAGCTTGAGTGCCTTGGTTGGTGATGGCTGTCGGAATGATAAGTTCACCACCTTCATAGCGACTTGCACCCAATACAACATCCACTCCTGATTGAGACAGCTGTAAGCTTGGCTTTTTACTATTCACTACAATCGTAGTGCCACGCGTGTTCGTCGTAACTGGGACAGCGACTACGGGTACTGCTGCGACAGGCTCGGCGATCTCTGAAGTTGTCGCTACTTCTTCCGCTTGTTTCTGTGCCACGTACTGCCACGTAAAGTCGTCTTTCAGCAGTACTTGTTTTCCATCTTGTAGAGTCACCATTTGGTCGGCGAAGGCTGAACTGCTCAGCAGTGCGCTTGCGATAAGTAGGTATGATTTCATCTCTTTTTCCTTAAATATTCGTGCAATTAGCGTCGCCAGAAGGCTGGGAAGAATAGAACGATCAGCGTCAGTATCTCGAGTCTTCCCATCAACATACCAAGGCTTAATAACCACTTTGCAGCGTCTGGCAGCGGCGCAAAATTCCCGGTTGGACCGATCACACTGCCCATGCCAGGACCAACGTTGGCAACGGCTGTGATAGCGCCAGATATACTGGTCACAGGATCAAGTCCCATCGCACTCAAGCCACCTGCAATTAAGATAATCGTAATAAAGAACATCAAACCAAATGCGACTAGTGAGCGCACAATGTCGTCATTCACTGGGCGTTGGTTATAGCGCTGAACAAAGACACCAGATGGGTGGATCAGCTTCATCATTTGTTTATGAAGCATGGTCATCGCGATCTGGAAGCGGAAGATTTTGATACCGCCAGAGGTTGACCCCGAGCACGCGCCCGCCATCATTAAAAACGCGAACAAGGTAGTCGGTAGTGCGCCCCACGCGGTGAAGTCTTCTAAGCCAAAACCGGTTGTGGTGACGACTGACACTATGTTGAACATCGAAACACGCATTGCATCCATGATGGTGTAGTCATCCCTAACCACCAGCCATGTCGATATTACGGCACTGGTGACCAAGAATAGATACGTGAAACCTCTCACTTGAGCGTCTTTGTAGAGGATTGAGAGTTTTCTACCACGCAGTGCGCCAACAAACAGTAAGAACGGCAAACCACCTAGGAACATGAACAGGGTTCCCACCCAGTGAGCACTGTTAGAGAAGTGGTTCATTGAGCTATCTGATGTTGAGTAACCACCCGTCGACAGTGTTGTGAAGGCGTGATTGATCGCATCAAAGATGCCCATGCCTGCAAACAGATAGCTAATGATGCATAAGCCAGTCAGGACCAGATAAACCGCCACGATGTTCTTCGCGACCGTTTTCGCTCGTGGGCTGCTTTTATCTGACCAATCGGAGGACTCGGTTTGGAATAGGCGCATGCCACCGACGTTAAGCATTGGCAGAACCGCTACCGCCATAACGATGAAGCCGATGCCGCCTAACCATTGCAGTATAGAGCGCCACAACAGAATGCTTGGTGCCATGCTGTCTAAGCCGCTCAATACAGTTGAGCCAGTCGTGGTGATACCAGACATGGTTTCAAAATAGGCGTCGGTGAAGCTGATGTGGTTGATGAAGACAAACGGCAGTGCAGCAAAGGCACTGGCAATCGTCCATACCAGAGAGGTGATCAGGAACATGTCCCGTACCCCAAGTCGGAACTTAGCTGAACGGCCTAAACTCAAGCAGATGAACGCCACTATGTGCGTGATCACTACCGACTGACCAAACTCGAGGAAGCCACCGGTGCCTGTAAAAAAGGCAACCAATGTAGGGATGTACATGAAAAGGGCGAGTTTTGATAACACTAACCCTATCACTAATAATATCGGACGAAAGTTGACCATAGCTTAATAGACCATCGCTTTGTGCCGAAGCGTCGTTCTCACAAGAAGAAGGTAGTGAGAACAAGCTTACGAGAACAAGGCTATAAGAAGAACGGGCTCGGTTGGAATAGAGACTCAACATCAGGTACGTATTTCTTGTCCACTAGGAACATAACTACGTGGTCATCTTGTTCGATAACGGTTCTATCGTGCGCGATAAGCACCTCTTCTCCGCGAACAATCGCACCAATAGTGGTACCCGGTGGTAGTTTGATGTCGCCAATAGCTCGGCCAACCACTTTAGATGTGGTTTCGTCACCGTGAGCAATCGCTTCGATCGCTTCAGCAGCGCCGCGACGCAGAGATGATACGTTTACAATATCAGCACGACGAACGTGAGTGAGTAGCGCAGAAATGGTCGCTTGTTGTGGAGAGATAGCAATATCAATCACACCACCCTGAACAAGGTCGACGTAAGCACCACGCTGAATCAGTACCATTACCTTCTTGGCACCCATTCGCTTAGCCAGCATCGCTGACATGATGTTGGTTTCATCTTCATTGGTTAGGGCAATGAACACGTCCACTTGATCGATGTTCTCTTCGGTCAGCAGCTCTTGGTCTGCGGCATCACCACAGAAGACGATGGTGTTTTCTAATTCTTCAGACAACTTCTCGGCACGAGTGTAACTGCGCTCGATAAGTTTGATGCTGTAGCTCTGTTCAAGGCGTTTAGCCAAGCTTGCACCAATGTTACCACCACCGACAATCATGATGCGGCGGTACGGTTTCTCTAGGCGTTGCAGCTCACTCATCACTGAGCGGATATGGTTACTTGCCGCTACAAAGAACACTTCATCATCGGCTTCAATGATGGTGGTGCCTTGTGGGCGAATAGGGCGACCTTGACGGAAGATAGCCGCAACACGCGTATCGATGTGCGGCATGTGCTCACGCAAAGCAGATAGGGCGTTACCGACCAGTGGACCACCGTAGTAGGCTTTTACTGCTACTAGGCTAACTTTCTGTTCAGCAAAGCTCACAACCTGCAATGCACCTGGATATTGAATCAGGCGTTCGATGTAGCTGGTCACTAGCTCTTCGGGTGCGATCAGGTGGTCTACTGGGATAGCACCTGATTTGAATAGTGCTTCTTTTTCTTCTAGGTATTGAGGAGAACGAATACGAGCAATTCGGTTTGGCGTATTGAAAAGAGAGAAAGCAACCTGACACGCAGCCATATTGGTTTCATCCATATTGGTTACGGCAACCAACATGTCGGCATCTTGCGCACCTGCTTCACGTAGTGTGTTTGGGTGGCTGGCATAACCGTTTACAACCCTAAGGTCGTACTTATCCTGAAGTTCACGAAGTCGGTCAGCATTACGGTCGACAATGGTGATGTCGTTGTTTTCACCAACTAGGTTTTCAGCAAGGGTACCGCCAACTTGTCCAGCACCTAGGATAATGATCTTCATAGCCTTTCTCTTATTTTTGCCGTGGTAATTCTAGTGCGTGCATTTTGCTTCGATAATGCACTAGAAAGAAACAGCGGCTAAGAAATAAATTCTTAGCCGCTGTTAGTTGTTATGCCTGTTTTACTAGAACTGCGTAGTAGAAGCCATCCATATCTTCTTCCCCAGGCAGTATTTGACGACCCGGATTTTCGATATCAGACCCAACCAGCGTTGCGTTCTCTGTACGTGCTAGGAATGCTTTCACTTGCAGCACGTTTTCTTGCGGCGTGATAGAACATGTCGCATAAACCATGGTGCCGCCTTCTTTCAGCTGACGCCACATAGCATCCATAATCTCGCTTTGCAGTTCAGCCAGCGCGTCAATGTCAGATGCACGACGTAGCCACTTGATGTCAGGGTGACGGCGAATTACGCCAGTCGCTGAACAAGGTGCATCAAGCAGAATACGGTCGAACTTATCACCCATCCACCACTCTTCAGGGTAGCGAGCATCGCCACAAATTACGTCGGCACGCAGTTGCAGACGCTCAAGGTTATCGTAAACACGGTCTAGACGTTTGATGTCGCAGTCAATCGCAACCACTTCAGTATCGTTGGTATGCTCAAGAATGTGTGCCGTTTTACCACCTGGCGCAGCACAGCAATCTAGGATCAGCTCACCATCTTTTGGTGTTAGGTAATCAACCGAAAGCTGAGCAGCAGCGTCTTGCACAGATACCCAACCTCTGTCGAAGCCAGGAAGCAAAGTAACATCACAAGGTGCAGCTAATTTTATGGCATCGGCTGCTTCAGGGTGCAATGTGTATTCAATGTTTTCGTTTTTAAGCAGCTCAACATACTCGTCACGAGTGTGGTGTTGGCGGTTAACGCGCAGCCACATTGGTGCCTTGCTGTTGTTTGCTTCAACCAGTTGCTCCCATTGATCTGGGTAGCTCTCTTGAAGCATTTTTAGAATCCAGCTTGGGTGGCCGTATTTGCCTGCATTGTGGCTAACGGCTTTCTCGTCTAGTTCTTCTTGGTCACGTAGGTAGCTACGTAGTACAGCGTTGATCAAACCACTCAGGCTTGGGCCACGCAGTGTTTTAGTACCCTCAACCGTTTCAGCAACCGCGGCATGCGAAGGGATACGCATGAAGCTTAGTTGGTAAATGCCCACCAAGATTAGGTGGTGGAATACACGCTTTTTACCTTTAAGCGGGTTTTCCATTAGTTCGTTAGCGATTGACTCTAAACGAGGCAGGTAACGAAGTGCGCCGTAGCAAATCTCTTGCAGTAGAGCATGGTCTCGCGGACGGATCGTTTTTTGAGCCGCAGGGAGAGCGTGTGAAAGAGAGTGGCCTTTATCGACAACTTGGAATAGGACATTTGCAGCAGCAGCGCGAACATTCATGAGGGGTACCGAATATTTATTTGAATACATGAGGGCATCTCTGCCCTCGTAAAGGTTTTCTAAGCTGCGTAATTAACAGCTTTAAAAGCGGATTAAGAAAGTTGAGTACCAACTTCAAACCAGCTTGCACGTGAGTTCAAGATATCCTGAACTGACATGGCTTTTTTACCTGGAACTTGCAGTTGTTCGAGAACAAGTACGCCTTGCCCTGTCGCTACATAGATACCAGTTTTATCGGCTTGCAGAATGGTACCTGCAGGCTTATCAGAAGCTTGCTCTGCCACACGGCTTTGCCATACTTTAATGCTGTTCTCAGCAGCTTCAAAGTGGCTCATTGGCCATGGGTTGAAGGCACGAACGCAGCGCTCAATATGCGCAGCGTCATCACTCCAGTTGATACGCGCTTCTTCTTTGCTTAGCTTCTTGGCGTAGTTAGCAAGCTCGTCGTCTTGCTTTTCAGCCACCGCTTTACCAGAAGCGATGTCAGATAAACACTCAACAAGCGCATCAGGGCCAAGGCCTGCTAGCTTTTCGTACATAGAAGCGCTGGTATCTGTCGCTTCAATTGGTAGCGTTGCGATACTTAGCATATCACCAGTATCTAGGCCGATATCCATCTGCATGATCGTTACGCCGGTCTCTTTATCACCCGCCCAAATAGAGCGTTGAATCGGAGCAGCACCACGCCAGCGCGGTAGGATAGAGCCATGTACGTTGATACAACCTAAGCGAGGCGTATCTAATACAACCTGCGGAAGCAATAAGCCGTAAGCGACAACCACCATGATGTCAGCATTCAAATCCGCTAGCTCTTGCTTAGCCTCATCTGACTTGAAGTTTTCTGGTTGGTAAACCGGAATATTGTTTTCAAGTGCGATGTTTTTTACTGGACTCGCAGTCAGTTTTTTACCGCGGCCTGCTGGGCGATCTGGCTGTGTGTAAACAGCAATAACTTCATGCTCCGAAGACAACAACGCCGCCAAGTGACGGGCGGCGAAATCCGGAGTACCTGCGAAGACAATTCTTAAAGACTGACTCAAGGTAGGCTTCCTTCTAATTTAGTAATAGCAGCGGTGATTAACCCTGTTTCTCGTTGAAACGTTTAATCTTCGCTAGCTTATCTTGGATACGTTTACGCTTTAGTGGCGATAGGTAATCAACAAACAACTTGCCTTCTAGGTGGTCAAGTTCGTGCTGAACACAGATAGCCAGAAGGTCGTCAGCGTCGAATGTGAATTCGTTGCCGTCACGGTCTAATGCTTTAACCGTTACTTCTGCAGCGCGAGGTACTAGAGCTCGAGCGCCTGGTACAGACAGACAGCCTTCTTCGATACCATCTTCGCCACGTTTGTCGGTAATTTCAGGGTTGATTAGAACCATAGGTTCGTCACGTGTTTCTGAAATATCGATAACAACGATGCGCTGGTGGAAATCCACTTGCGTTGCCGCAAGGCCGATACCTTCTTCGTCGTACATGGTTTCAATCATGTCATCAACGAACTTTTGAATCTCTGGGGTAACTTCTTTTACCGGTTTCGCCACGGTACGTAGACGATCATCTGGTAATGTTAATACTTGTAATACAGACATATACACTCGAAATATTGAACTGTGCCGAAACAGCTTAAACCTTGTTGGCTCAATTCTAGACATTTTAGAGGTCAAATGACAGCATCCTGAAGGTAATTCTCAAATCAGATGTCATATATTCAGACCAAGGAACCTAGGTCATGCGTCATTTTTCTCCCATTTTTTCTCTTGTTTGTGCCTCTCTTTCGTTCGCCGCTACGGCTGAAAATAGTGCTCAACCTTTAACCATAAAGCAGGGCGCACCCGAGGCGTACGTGGTGGTAAAGGGTGATACTTTGTGGGATATCTCTGCGATGTACCTCGATAGTCCATGGCTGTGGCCGAGGTTATGGCAGGTAAACCCTGAGATAGAAAATCCTCACCTTATTTACCCCGGAGATAAATTGTCGCTGGTTTGGATTAATGGCGAGCCTGTCTTGAGCCTCAAACCCGTCATTAAGCTAAGCCCTAAGATTCGTGTATCAGAGAAGAAAGCGGTGCCAACCGTCAATGAGGGGCTGGTTCTGCCTTATCTGCAATCTGATCGCTTGGTTGAACAGCAAGATATTCAATCGGTTCAACGAGTGTTAGGGACCAGTGATGGTAAGAGATTCTTATCGGGTGAAGACCGGTTGTTTATCTCGGGCAACCAACAACATCAAAAGTGGGGTATCTACCGCGCCGTTGAAACCTACCAGCGACTGCAACCTCAAGCGAGTATGACCTCGTTGCGTTTGGTCGCCACGGCACGCTTAAAAGAAGTGGACGCTGAGTTCAGTAGCTTACAGATAGAGACTCAGCTGCAAGAAGTACTGCTTAACGATCTTGTGTTGCCAGAGCTTGGTGTTGATCAGGTGAAGCTCTCAACCACATTTTATCCAGCGCCTAGTGCTGCGGGTCAGTTTGCCAATATCTTGGGTTCATTGGATGGCAGCCAATACAGCGCAAAGAATCAGGTCGTTGTTATCAACAAAGGCTCGCAGGACAACCTTCGCCAGGGCTCTATGTTCACCCTTAGCGAGAGCGGGGCTGTGGTGTTTGGTAAGCAAGGTGAATACAGCTATAAAGAATCAGCGGCGAGCGATAAGGTGCAATTGCCAAGTACGTCACTGGGTAGTTTGATGGTCATTCGCCCTTACGAGTATTTTAGTTTGGCGTTGATCACTCAAAGCTCCAAGCCGGTTAGTAATGACATTCTGGCGGTATCGCCTTTGGATCTTGCGTTGACGGAAGAGGTTAAGGGCACCGAGTGAATGAGCAACAACTGAGTGCTTGGTTAACTTTAAGTTTTGTTCCGCAGTTGGGTGGCAAGCGCCTTTCTCGACTGCTGAGCATTGATTCCCCATCGAATATTGTTGGTTACTCCAGCCAACAGCTGCAAGCGATTGGTTTGTCAGCCAAGCAAATCTCCTACTTAAGACAGCAAGCCCCTAAAGAAGTGGAGGCTTGCTTAGCATGGCAAGCAAAACAATCTAACCATCACATCATAACCCCGAATTGCCCACATTATCCCAAACTCCTCAATGAGATTGCCTCTGCGCCCAGTGTTCTTTTCGTTAAAGGACACGTCGAAAAACTGATTGAACCTCAAATCGCGATGGTCGGCAGTCGTAACGCCAGTCTTGAAGGGCTGCAAACTGCGAAGTCCTTCGCTAAAGAGTTTGTCCAAAACGGCTTGATTGTCACCAGTGGTTTAGCGCTCGGTATCGATGGCTATGCTCATGATGGTGCTCTAGATAAAGGAGGGGAAACTTTTGCTGTGTTGGGCTCTGGCTTGGATTCCATTTATCCTGCGCGACACCGAAATCTCGCGGAGAGGATCTGTGAAAATGGTGCGTTGATTTCAGAATTCCGCCCAAACGCTAAACCTCGACCTGAACATTTCCCACGGCGTAACCGTATTATAAGTGGGTTGTCTTTGGGGACTCTCGTCGTTGAGGCGGCCGAGAAAAGCGGTTCTTTGATTACGGCGCGTTATGCGATGGAGCAAGGTCGCGAAGTGTTTGCGCTTCCCGGTTCGATTCATAACCCAACCAGTCGCGGAGGCAACAGTCTAATTAAGGCAGGAGCATGTTTGGTACAGAGCGCTCAAGATGTTCTAATTGAAATAAAGAGTCTGTTAGACTGGTCTATAGATCAGCAGCCCAGTTTGTTCGAACCTACGCCGAACAAGAGTGAAAATGAACAATTGCCATTTCCACAGCTGTTAGCTAACGTAGGATTAGAGGCGACACCCGTTGATATTTTGGCACAGAGAACCCATATACCTGTGCATGAGGTCATGATGCAGCTTTTAGAGCTTGAGCTCTCAGGGCATGTTGTTGCAGTTTCCGGTGGCTATATTCGAAAGGGGAGAGGCTAGCTATGATGATGGACATACTGATGTACTTGTTTGAAACCTACATCCATAGCGATTCTGAATTGCAGGTGGATCAAGATGAGCTGGAAGATGAGCTTCTTCGAGCAGGGTTTCACCAAGACGATATTTATAAGGCCCTCCATTGGTTAGAAGATCTTGCTGCACTGCAAGATACCGACAACCAAGCGGCGATTACTATGTGCTCCAATACCTCGATGCGTGTTTACACCAGTCGAGAGGTATCGCGTATTAATATGGAGTGTCGAGGTTTCTTACTGTTCCTAGAGCAGATCAACGTGCTCACGACAGAGATTCGTGAAATGGTTATTGATCGTGTGATGGGGCTTGAGACCAACGAATTTGAATTGGATGATCTGAAATGGATTATCTTAATGGTGCTATTTAATGTGCCGGGTAATGAAAGTGCTTACACGCAAATGGAAGAGCTGTTGTACACCAAAGAGCAAGGCATCTTGCATTAATACAGGCTTGTCATGAGTAGTAAGATTGATAATCAGCTTTTTTCAGCACATGAACATGCGTTAGAGCATGAACCATGTCCGCAGTGTGGTGGGGAGCTTCAGCTTCGCCATGGTAAGCACGGCCCATTTTTAGGCTGTAAGCAGTATCCGAGCTGTGATTACATCAAGCCTCTTCATCAAAATGATGGTCATGTGGTGAAAGAGCTAGGCGTTCCGTGTCCTAAGTGCCAAAACGAATTGGTATTAAGGCAGGGTCGCTTTGGGATGTTCATTGGTTGTAGTAGTTATCCAACGTGTAATCACATCGAATCTTTGGATCAACCGAAAGAACAACCTGAAGAACAGCCACTTGTTGCCTGCCCTGAGTGTGGTCGAGGCCACTTGGTTGAGCGTAAATCTCGCTATGGTAAAACTTTTTATGCGTGTGATAACTACCCTAAGTGTAAGTTCGCCGTTAATCAGCCACCAGTTATAGGTCGTTGTGAAGAGTGCCAGTTCCCGTTGTTACTTGAGAAGAAAACAGCCAGTGGCACTAAGAAGCAATGTGCTGATCGCAAGTGTCATCACATTCAATCTCAGTAGTCATGTTAATCACAGTAAGTGAATGACCAGAAAAAAAACGGCGCTCAATGAGCGCCGTTTCTATATCCAATGAACTTTTTATATCAATAAACCAACGTAGGCTTACTTCATCTGCTCAGCAAACTCATGCACAGCAGGGTAGGCTTGCTGATCAAGAATATCAGACAATGAGCACAACGCTCTTTGCAGTTCTGCGTTGTAATCAGCGCTCACATTAATGTGGCCCATCTTACGACCTGCACGCTTCTCTTTACCATACCAGTGAACATGACAGCAGCCTTGAGCCAGAATAGCCTCAGGTAGAGTATCTTCACCAAGAATGTTGATCATTGCGGTTGGACGAATCAGCTTGGTGCTACCTAGTGGCATCCCACACACGGCACGCAGGTGGTTTTCAAACTGACAAGTTTCAGCGCCTTGCTGCGTCCAGTGGCCAGAGTTATGAACACGTGGTGCAATCTCGTTAACCAGCAGTGAACCTTGAACATCAAAGAACTCTAGCGCGAGTACACCAACGTAATCTAAGCGTTCAGCAATGGCAGTGAACATGGTTTTCGCTTGCTCTTGCAGTTCAATGTCATCAATCGCTGTCGATAAGCTCAATACGCCGTCGGTGTGAACATTTTCAGCCAGTGGATACACTTGAATCTCGCCATTGGTACCACGAGCACCAACCAGTGATACTTCGCGGTCAAACGGAACAAACTCTTCAGCCACAATCGCTTGGTTGTCTGTTGCGGCAATGCACTCAGCCATTTCTGCCCAAGTTACGTCAACATTGTCTAATGCCTTTAAGCGCCACTGGCCTTTGCCATCGTAGCCGCCAAGTGTACTCTTCAATACCATTGGTAAGCCAACGTGAGCGATCGCTGCGTCAAAGTCTTCGCGAGAGTTGATCACGTAGTATTTAGCATTCTTCACGTTCGCTTCGTCTAACAGCGCTTTTTCAAGGCGACGGTCACCGCCAGCTTTGATTGCTTCTGTTGTCGGTAAGAACTTACCGCTGCGCTCACATACCTCAAGCACATCATGAGGGATGTGTTCGAACTCAGCAGTAATGACGTCCGCGCGATCTATCGCATTTTCTAAGCCGTTGCCTAGAATCGCTTGCGTTAATGGGTGAACAATATTTTTGCTGCCAACATCAAAAGCAGAAATTTCAATATTCAGCGGTGCCCCAGCTAGGGACATCATGCGAGCAAGTTGGCCCGCGCCTAACACAAGAACATGCATGGGAATTAGTCCTCTGCAGGGTTTGGATTTGCAAGTACCGTTTCTGTTTGCTCAGAGCGGAACGCTTCTACTTTTGCCATCACATCTTCATTGTGTGTACCAATTATTTGCGCTGCTAGGATACCAGCGTTCGCTGCACCAGCTTCACCGATAGCCAGAGTACCTACCGCGATACCTTTTGGCATTTGCACGATAGAAAGTAGCGAGTCCATGCCTTTCAATGCTTTAGATTGAACTGGAACACCAAGAACAGGTACGCTTGTGAAGGCAGCTGCCATGCCTGGTAGGTGAGCTGCACCGCCAGCGCCAGCAATAATCACTTTAATACCACGCTCTTTCGCACTGGTTGCGTAGTCTGCAAGCAACTGAGGTGTGCGGTGAGCAGAAACCACTTTTGTTTCGTACGCCACGCCAAACTGATCCAACATTTCTGCAGCTAGCTTCATTGTTGGCCAATCAGATTTAGAACCCATGATAATACCGACAGTCATCTCAAACTCCTTCAGGTACGATTTAATTAGTGATTAGATATTTTGCGCGCATTATACGGGTAAAATTGCCCAAGGAAAACGTTTGCGTCAGTCTAAGTTGTTAATTGATACATTTTATAAACAAATAGCTTTAGTCACAGTGAATGATAATTTGTACACTTAGTGAGTTAGATAACTGAATTAATGAGGCAACCCGTGGATAACTTTCAACATACTTTGCAGGCATTGCAACAAGGTGAAGTCATTGCTTACCCGACCGAAGGCGTTTTTGGGGTCGGTTGTGATCCAGATAATCCACAAGCCATCCAGAAATTACTCGAGTTAAAACAGCGCCCGGTTGAAAAGGGCTTGATCTTAATAGCTGCAAGCTACGAGCAACTGTTACCTTACATAGATGAAAGCCAATTGACGGAAGAGCAGCTGACGACAGTAAAAGCCACATGGCCAGGCCCGGTAACTTGGATTATGCCAACCAGTGCTAAGGTGACAGACTGGGTGAGTGGTCAGTTTGATTCAATCGCTGTGCGAGTGACGGATCACCCTTTGGTTCAAAGAATGTGTAATGAATTCGGTAAGCCGTTAACCTCTACCAGTGCTAACCTGACGGGCGAACCGCCTTGTATGACGACTGAAGAAGTTCAGCAGCAACTCGGCCAACATTTGGTGGCTATTCTCGAAGGTCAAACGGGTGGTCGTGACAAGCCAAGCGAAATTAGAGATGCAAAAACGTCGAAAATATTAAGACAGGGTTAAACCCTGCAAAGGAAAGTAAAATGTCAGCAATTGATAAAGAAGCAGTAAAGCAGTTTTTACTGAACCTACAAGATTCGATTTGCCATCAGCTTGAACAAGCTGATGGTAGTGCACTATTTGAAGAAGATGCATGGGAGCGCGAACCTGGCGAACGCCTCGGAGGAGGAGGTCGTACTCGTGTGATGACTGATGGTGCGGTCTTTGAGCAAGGTGGTGTTAACTTTTCTCACGTTGCAGGTAAGGCAATGCCAGCGTCAGCAACCGCTCACCGCCCTGAATTAGCCGGGCGTAAGTTCGAAGCGATGGGTGTATCGTTAGTTATCCACCCTAAAAACCCTTATATCCCAACCTCACACGCCAACGTACGATTCTTTATTGCCGAAAAGGAAGGGGAAGACCCTATCTGGTGGTTCGGTGGTGGTTTTGATTTAACACCATTCTATCCTTTCGACGAAGATTGCCAGTATTGGCATCAAACCGCTAAAGACCTGTGTGCACCATTTGGTGATGACGTTTATCAAGAACACAAGGAATGGTGTGACAAGTACTTCTATCTGCCTCACCGAGACGAAACTCGTGGTGTTGGTGGTCTGTTCTTTGATGATCTGAATGAGTGGGGCTTTGAAAAGAGCTTTGCTTATATGCAGGCGGTCGGTGAAGGTTTTGCAGCCGCTTATTTACCCATTGTAGAACGACGCAAAGAGACGTCTTACGGTGAGCGCGAGCGTGACTTCCAACTTTATCGTCGTGGTCGCTATGTTGAATTTAACCTCGTGTATGACCGTGGCACCTTATTTGGTCTGCAAAGCGGTGGGCGCACAGAGTCTATATTGATGTCTATGCCGCCATTGGCTCGTTGGGAATACCGCTACGAACCACAAGCGGGTTCACCAGAAGCTCTGCTTTATAGCGACTACCTAAAGCCTCGAGTTTGGTAGTTCTTCCTTCCTTATAGGGATAGTGATAGGGTCATCTATATAGATGACCTTTTTTATTTCTGTTAGGTAAGGATATGACACAGCAAGTAGATCGTTATGCCGTTTTCGGTAACCCTATTGGGCAAAGCAAATCGCCATTCATTCACACATTATTTGCTCGCCAAACCAGCCAACAACTTACCTATACAGCACTGCAGCCAGAGCATGGTGAATTTATCACTGCTGCCAAATCCTTTTTCAGCGAAGGTGGTCGAGGATGTAATGTCACAGCGCCTTTTAAAGAAGATGCCTATCAGTTTGCCAATCGCCTAACTGAGAGGGCTGAGCTAGCCGGTGCCGTAAATACCCTTAAGAAGTTAGATGACGGAGAGATCATTGGTGATAACACCGATGGTGAGGGTTTAGTTCAAGACCTGCTTCAACATCAAGTGACGCTAAAGGGAGCACGTGTTCTTCTTCTTGGCGCTGGTGGTGCTGCGAGAGGAGTGATTCAACCTCTTCTCGACCAAAAGCCACAACAGTTGGTGATCGCTAACCGAACCAGTTCAAAAGCAGAACTATTGGCTGAGATGTTTTCGTCGCATGGAAATATCAAAGGTATGGGGCTAAGTGATGTTAATGATGGCTTTGATGTCATTATTAACTCGACCTCATCTGGTCTAAGCGGGCAGCTTCCTGAAGTGTCTGAGGTGATTTTCAATTCTACTAGCGCCGTTTATGACATGGTTTATGGATCTGGAACGACGGTATTCAATCAATGGGCATTAGATAATGGTGTTCATGCTGCTTATGATGGTTTGGGTATGCTAGTGGGGCAGGCAGCAGAAAGCTTTATGCTTTGGCGTGGTCTTCGTCCGGGAACAAAACAGATCTTAAGAGAATTACGTAAAAATCTAGAGATGTAATGGGGTGTTTATAAAAAATGAATCAATCAATTCTATTTCCTGATATCCAAGATTGGGATGAAGAGAGCCGAACAATCACGTTCCCAGCACAACAGTCGGGCGCATTGATTGAATGTGTCATGTCTATTGAGGAATTATCACAATTGGCAGGAAGAGATATAGAAGAAGGCGATCAAGCTTTAGTTATCTTTTCAGAGTTACGTTTCGATATTGAAGAGCTAGCGGAAGAGTTAATAGAAGAAGAGGAGTATGACTCCTCTAATCGGATTCAGATCAAAGCGCTTTAGACTGGAAGTACAGAGTCTAGATAGTCATTTTTATTCTGAACATAGTTGTCTGCAGACTTCTGTAAAAAGGCACGCTCTTTATCATTTAATGGGCGTGCTTGTTTTGCTGGGCTTCCTACATAGAGATAACCACTTTCAAGTTGGAACAAGCCACGTACTAAGCTACCAGCACCAATCATCACTTCTTTTTGGATAATCACGCCATCCAACACGATCGCTCCCATACCAACAAGTACACGATCTTCAATGGTGCAGCCGTGCAGCATTACTTTATGACCGATAGTGACATCATTACCTATTAGTAGAGGATAACCCTCAGGGTTGTCAGCATTCTTATGGGTGACGTGCAAGACACTACCATCTTGGATATTCGTTCTCTCTCCAATATGAATGTGGTTCACATCCCCTCGAGCTGCAACCAAAGGCCACACGCTAGAGTCGTTACCGATTTTGATATCACCAACCAGTACCGAACTTGTATCTATATAGACACCTTGCCCAATCTGAGGGGATATTCCTTTATAACTGCGTATTGAACTCATAAATCCTCCTTTATATAGGCACCTTAAGCCCTTAATTAAGGGGAATACTAGTGAAAATGGGGTGTTTTGAACAAAAAACGCTCGAACAATCAAAAAAGTAAGAAAAACTTCAAAAAGGGCTTGCCAGTGTGATCGAAATCTCTATAATGCCACCTCGCTGACACGGGATGGCTTCAACAGAAACCAAAACGAATCAGCAGGTCAAATTAGCCAAGCTAAGCGCTTGAAAAAAGTTTTGAAAATAGTGGTTGACACTAAAACTTAAATCGCTAAAATGGCCGTCCGATTTGAGCGAAGCTCAAAAAGGAAAAGCTCTTTAACAATTTAAACCTATCAATCTGTGTGGGCACTCGTTGATGAATATCAAAACGTTTTATCGTTAGATAAAACAGATTCTTCGGAATCAAAATTGATTTCAATGAACTGAGTGACCAATACGTTTAACTACTTGTAGTTATTCGGCACAGTCAATTCATTATCATTCTGTTGGAATGGTAATAGCTTTAAAATTACACTCTTTATTTATAAAGAATAGTTTTGAAGTCAGTATTCGTTGAGTCACAAAATCTTAAATTGAAGAGTTTGATCATGGCTCAGATTGAACGCTGGCGGCAGGCCTAACACATGCAAGTCGAGCGGAAACGACACTAACAATCCTTTGGGTGCGTTAATGGGCGTCGAGCGGCGGACGGGTGAGTAATGCCTAGGAAATTGCCTTGATGTGGGGGATAAC